>JAYQBI010000020.1:6874-14776 GCA_038137235.1 Opitutales bacterium
TCCGGACAACTGCCCATACCCTTACTTTGCCTGATCCCCCAGGAACTACTCTTGCATCAATCACCGCCTGATTTCCACCACGGGTAAGCCAAGGACCGTTACTATGGCCAACTGGCACTAAAATTAATTCAGCTCCCCAGCCGATCACATCAGCTTGCACAGCCTGCCAATCAGAAACCTGAAAGTCACTGTAAACAAATACTTTCTTGGGCCCAGTTTCTTCACGCCATAATTTTTTTAACCGGTTAAAAAGGGACTGTGGTTGATGCTGTATGTGAATTGGTTGAAGTAAATTGAGACCTGCCTTGAGCTCATCAATGGAGGTTCCTGTTTTCCAGACCTTTAAACCGTCAACTCCACAGGCGATCATCCCATGATCTGCGCCATCATCTTTCCATTGATTAAGCAGTTCATCTTGTACCTGGTTCCATCCTCCCCAGCCAGACATACTGATTGAACAATCAACCAAGTGAATTCGTTTCTCCCGGTTGGAATTTGCAGGAACATCCCCCTTTTCATCCGACCAATACGGGTCAGCTAGAATCATCATGATTACCACAAAAAGTAGTACACGTAAAAGAAGGAGAGGCCAATCGCTGGGTCTTTTTTTTCCACTGCGTGGAATCGAAGTAGGAGTGAGAAAACGCAGGCTTGGAAAAAGCCTTTTTTCTGAAACTCTGCGGTATGCCATATGGGCAATAATGGGCAAACCAACAGCCAATCCGCCCAACAAAGCAAGTGGTTGACCGAACTCGATCATCATGAATGGGCACGCAATCCAAGGAAACGGCGTAATGCATGCCCGAATTCTTGATCGGTCTGTAAAAGTTGGTACTCTGCTCCAGCATGTAAAATGACGCTTTGCAATCCTTCCAGATATTGTTTCATTTTGAGTTGATAATCCTTCCTGATCAATTCAGGGGAGGCAGAAACTTCACCATTACCCTCCAACTCCACAAACCTCTGGGCATCTGAATCAGGTAAAACAAGTTCATCATCATCAAGAATTTGCATGCATATACATTCATACCTTGCGGATGCAGCAAATTGTAAACGCCTTTTCCATTCCTCCTCCCCGTCTAAAAAGTCAGAAAGAACCACCACAATAGAGTCTCTTGGCAAAACCGCATTGAACCTTGTCCACGCTTGCCTGCCAATATCTCTTCCCGCAGGCTTCATTGAACCAATTTTAACCAGCAGGCGGTTGAGGGCAGCACGACCACCCATTGGTCGAACCCAATCCACCGCATCCTCAGATCCACCAAACAAGCCAACCCGGTCACCCTGCCGACTGGCAAGGTAGGCTAAACAGGCAGAAAGCATTTGCAGGTAACGGAATTTTGAGCAAACCGCATTCTTTCCTGCATAGGACATTGATGCACTCGCATCCACAACCAAGAGAATATTGAGATTGGTGTCTTCCTGATAGGTTTTTGATACCAGTTCGTCACGCTTGGCAAAAACCCGCCAGTCCACATTTTTTAGATCTTCACCAGGTTCATAAGTGCGGTATTGAAAAAACTCATTTCCCCGCCCCTGTCTCATACTGCTGTGCATGCCGGAGCGCACCCCACTGGTCACTATCTTTGCAAGAAGATGCAAATCGTCAATGCGACACAGACGCGTCGGGTCTAGCAACGAGATGTCGGTCTCCTCAACCACCATTAAGAAAGATCAGTTAAACAATTGTAGATAATTAATCCGAAACTTTTTCGAGTAGAAAATCAATGAGATCGTCCGCAGAAATCCCCTCAGACTCCGCTAAAAAACTTGGCAGAATTCGGTGTCTTAAAGCAGATTTAGCAAGGCTACGGACATCTTCCCGGGACGCATTTGGCCGGCCGTCCAAAAGAGCCTTTGCCTTCGAAGCTAAAACTAACGCCTGGGAACCACGTGAACCTGCACCCCACTTTACCCGTGCCTTGAGCCATTCATCGCAGGAATTTGATTCCGGTCTCGATGCAGCAACCAATCTCACTGCATAGGAAATGACCTGTTGAGGAGCAGGTACTTGACGGGTTAGCGCCTGTAAACTTTCAATCTCCTCACCGGAAAGGATTGGCTCGGGGCTTTCACGATCAAGCCCTGTGGTCTCCCCCACCATCTCTACCTCATCTGCTTCACTAAGATATTGAATAACAGGATTAAGCAGAAAGCGGTCAAGCTGAGCTTCGGGCAAAGGATAGGTACCTTCCAACTCGATCGGGTTCTGGGTCGCCAAAACAAAAAAAGGTGCCTCCAATGGACGACTCTGCCCGGCAACGGTTACCTGGCGCTCTTCCATTGCCTCCAGTAGAGCGGCCTGAGTTTTTGGAGGCGTGCGGTTGATTTCGTCAGCCAGAACAACCTGAGAAAAGATAGGCCCGGGAGCAAACCGGAATGAACGCTTACCGGTTGCCGGATCCTCATCAATTACCTCTGACCCTACCACATCGGCTGGCATCAAATCAGGAGTGAACTGAATACGTTTAAACCCAAGGCTGAGGCATTGGGAAAGTGTTTTCACCAACAAGGTCTTGCCCAGCCCCGGAATACCCGTAAGTAGACAATGCCCGCGGGCTAGCAGGCTGATGAGCAATTGCTCGATGACATCGTCCTGTCCGACAATCCCCTTCCTGATTTCGGTCAATAACCGTTCACGCGTTTGCGAAAGTGATTCGAGAGCTTTTTCAGCGTCCATTTGAGAGTTGGTCATGAGTTGTTTTCTAATTGCGTATGATGATCGGGGCAACCTCCGTTCAGTGTTAACATAATGAAGCGATGGAAAATAAATAAATCGCTTAAGAAGAATGAAGAGTTTTTCAGTTCTGCCCGGTTATTGCGAGCAGACGGTTCCATTCATCCAAAAATCGCTTAAGGTGGGATCGCCCATTGGAAATCTCAGACTGAATCAACTCCCGCACAGCATCCTGTTCCCTGAGATACTCATCACTTGAAAGAAGACCTGAAAAATGAGCAATCCTGGCCCAAAGCAAATGAGTGGTAAAGGCATCAAATTCGTTGTACTCAACAATCTCGGGAAGTTTTTCATCCAACCACATTTGGGCAACTGAATCGCCACTTACATCAATTTTTCCGGGAATTCCACAAAGAGTAGCTGCCTGATGCAAAGTGGGTCGGTCCCTGAACTGTCCCATCGCATCGGCAAGGTCTATATTGTACTCTGAATTGCGGGCATCAAAATAATCCACTCCTTCCCAGGGCTTGTTGGGACGATCAGAAAATCCAAAGCCTGGAAGACCGAGTACAATGGCCCGTTGTACTAGTATTGGAACATCCGCCTGAGCTGAATTATACCCAACCAACTGAGGTTTTCGACGACCGACTGATTTTAAAAAACTTGCTAGCATGGCTTTTTCATCACTTTTCTGAAAATCCAAGGGGTCAGTGGGTAATGAAATCAGCTTCAGTGATGGATCTCCTCCTGGAATTTTTTCACGAAGGATTCCGGCCAAGGATACAATTCTGCATAAAATCGTCTTAAGATAAGGTTGTGAATCTGCTGGATCACTTTCCTTCCGGGCACTAGCCCATAGGGCTTCAAAAGATTCAGCAGCCCTAATCCCAGGCCCATTAGCAGGTTCCGCCCCATGCAGAATCTCCGCTGATTTAGGATCAGGAATCCATTCGATATCAAATGAAAATACGCTGTCGGCGATTGTTTTTAGCATCCTAAAACTACATTCAGGCAGCAGAAAAGGAGGAGATTTGACCGAGTTTTTCTTCCAAAAAGCTTACTGAATCAGGTGCACTCTCTGGAAGAGTAAGGATTTCAGGCATATTTTCGTCCACCAATAAAGTGTGCTCGAAATGAGCTGAAGGCAATCCATCCACCGCCAATGCGGTCCAGCCATCTTTGGCCATGCGGATTTGTGAATTTTTCATATTGACCATCGGCTCAATGCAAATTGCCATTCCCTTGCGGAATTGATGCCCATTACCCGCCTTGCCAAAATTGGGAATCTGCGGATCCTCATGAAGGGAGCGCCCCACCCCATGACCAACAAAGTTGGTAATCACAGCAAACCCGGCAGCCTCAACATGCTTTTGAACGGCTGCAGAAACATCCCCCACTCTTCTTTTGTGCAGGGCTTGAACGAGCCCAAGATAAAGGGATTCCTCGGTAACACGAAGTAATTCCTCAACCTCCTGGCTGACCTGCCCCACTGCAATCGTCCGGCAATTATCACCGATAAATCCTTCCTCACGAATGCACACATCCACGGAGATGACATCCCCGTCCTTGAGAATTTTTTGCTTCACTCCAATTCCATGAACCACTTCTTCATTTACCGAAAGGCATGTGAATGAGGGAAAAATACGATGCCCCGACCGGTACCCTTTGCAGGCACTTTTCACACCAAGTTCAGCCATAATCCGACCGCCTTCTTCATCAATTTCCAGCGTACTCATTCCGGGCTGAACAAAGGCACACAACCTATCCAAAACTGCGGCCGCCGAACGGCCAGCTTTTCTCATCCTTTCTTTGTCTTTAAAATTTTTACAAATCACCCAATTACCTTTTGTTGAAAATTCAGGATCATCAATCCAAAATTCAGAAAACACGCAAGATTTCGTAAGAATTATTTCCCACTTCCCAATTTAAGATCGTGAGATTTTCCTATAATCGTTTGTAAAAAAATCGACAATGAGGGTATCCAAAAGTTTCATCAAGTGAATGAGTCAGAAAAAATTTCTCACAATTTTCGTATTTCTTTTATTTGTCCCGTTTTTATCGGCTGAAAAAATCTCCTTATTTATTGGAACAAATGGTCCATCTGCAGATGGCATCTATCATACTTTTTTCGATCAAAAGACGGGAAAGTTTTCGCCTCCGGAACGGGTCGCTGAGGTTCAATCACCAAACTTTTTGGCAATTCATCCTGATGGCGAAAAAATCTATGCCGTCTGCCGTTGGCAAAATGGTGCTGGGGTAATTGGATATAGAGTGTCCCATCCGTTTCAACTGGTTGAGTTTACCCGGATGAATTGTCCTGATGGTATGGGGTGCCATATTGCCATTCATCCAGATGGTAATTTTTTACTCACCGCACAGTACAGTGGAGGCTCAGTTGCTTTTTTCCCTTTGGATGAAAGAGGAATGCTTGGCCATCCCACTATCACCGAGCATAGTGGAGGTTCTGGAGTAATTAAAAGTAGACAGAGTAATCCTCATCCTCATTGGTGTGGATTTTCTCCATGTGGTAAATTTGCCTTAGTACCCGACTTAGGACTTGATCAAATTGTCATTTATCAAGTGGATGAAAAAAGAACCAAAATTGTATCCCATGGAACGGTCAAATCTGTTCCAGGAGGTGGTCCCCGTCATATGAGATTTTCCATCGATGGAAGATGGATTTTTTTGCTTAACGAACTCAGCCTATCAATCTCTACTTTTTCATGGAATAAAACATTGGGGCAGGCATTTCCAGTTTCCAGCACTCCTACCCTTGACGATGAAATAAAAGACGGAGAATCATTTAATTCTGCTGCAGAAATATTAGTTCATCCGAGCGGTCGCTGGGTTTATTCATCCAACCGTGGGCATGACTCAGTGTCGGTTTTTTCAAAGAGTGAGCAGGGGAAGCTCAACCGCACACAAGTACAGCCAGTACGCGGATCTTTCCCAAGGAATATAAATCTTACACCAAATGGAATGTGGTTGCTTGCCGCGGGTCAGGATTCCAATACCATTTCGGGTCATAAAATTGATTCGGTCACTGGACTGCTTACTTATCAAAGGGGAGCGATTACAAACGCACCTAACCCAGTTTGTTTAGTTTTTCATCCGACCAAAAAATATTCGAAAAAGTAGATTTTCAAGGCAAGCAAACCGCATACCTCTATCAGTCCGACTTTTTCTCTGAATTGTCCTGTTTGCGAAGAACTTTTTCAACTTTTTCGACCATGTGTTTTCGCCGATCAGGATTGGAAATCGTTTCAGCCCAGGTCAGTGCTCCCTGTGGATCAGACTTGTGGACTTTATTAACTAGGGTCTCAATTAATGGGTCCGTGTTTTCAGAGGCCGGTAATTGATTAATCCATTCAGCAGTCGCGGCCGGATCTTGGCGGGTCCACATTTCCGCCAATTGATTCATCGCGGCTATTTTTGATTTTCCATCGGGTAGAGAGTTAATCCAGTTTGCGGTTTTAGCCGGATCTTCCCTGGCCATTTCTTTCGCCACTTTTTCAGTCACAGACAATTTGAGAGATGACTCATCCATGGATTCAATCCATTCAATAGCTCTGGGCATGTCTGCCTGAGCTACTTTTTCACCCAATTCACCGTAGGCAAAATTTTGCAGGGTTCCTTCGGGCAAATGTTCAGCCCAGTGCATCGCAATATCTTCTCCTTGGTTCCAAACCTTTTCAAATAATATATGTGCTGCTCTTCCCCTAACTCTACCATAGGGCAATTCAGTCATTAAATCAGTGGCCTGAGGAAGACTACTTTCGGACAGCCCGTTAATAATTCCAACAAAGTAGTGATTCTCATCACCCTCAAAATTTTCTTTCGCCCAGCGAATTGCTGCCTCTGAATCCTCCCTTGCCCAGGAATCCATGATGGATCCGCTGGCGATGTACTTATCCCAATGCTCCTGCTTTTCGGACCAGGCAAGTGCCTCCTGTGGATTCACCTGCCCCCAGGCAAATGCAAGAACTTTCAACTCACTAAAACGACCAGGGCCACCAGGCAAAGACTCATATGCCTCTAGAGCAGTTTTTACAGACTGATTGTCGGGTACCCTTAAAAGCTGGGCGAATGCCTGCAATCTCTCCACCGGATGTGAAGATATAAGCCCCAGTTCCTCACCAAAATTATCCCGAGAACTTTTTTCTTCATCAGTTGTTTGGATGACTGATTCAACATCAGAAAAATTTTGATCCGAAGATGCAAAAATCTGTTCATTATTTTGTACAACCGCGAAGTTTTCATCCAAACCAATTTTCTTTTTTTGAGAAGACGAATGTACATCTTCGTTCTGGTTAACAATTACAGCTGGCTCTTCCTCTAATCCTAACCAGTAAGCAAAAAGAAGGGACACTAACCAAAAAGCCAAGGTTATTACTTTATTCATATAACATCAGAAAACAGTGTGATACCCGATTTAGGCAAAGTATTGCCTTCAATTTAATTGCACATGTAGTTTTTAAAGATTCATTCCAAATTTTGCTAAGGCCTTGGTCATGAAAAAGTAAAGTAAACCAGTAAGAGCAATTCCAGCAGAAATTGAAACGGGGAAAGATATGCCTTTTCGCATCATCCATGGCATCAGAAGGAACATGGGAAGCGAGGGAATCACATACCAAAAGGTACCTTCCGCATGATCCGCAATCTTGGCGCTATCTTTTGTCTCTGCATACATCCAAATCATTCCAAGTACTGAAATTAAGGGAAGGGAAGCAATCAAACTTCCCAATAATGGGAGTCTTTTCGAAATTTCGGAAATCACGACAATAATTCCTGCGGACAATAGGAGTTTTACTACATACCAAACCATGACGATTAAAATAAAATTTAAACTGGATGATGATTCTAGTGCAAAAACTAAAAAATTTAAAATTAGATTTTGAGAATAGGGTTACCAAAAAAAGAATAGAATAATTAAATTCTACTTTATTTTACATTTTTTTTTAAAATTTCTGTAACATAATCCAATGTTGTGCTAATAATACATGTGCACATGACGGGCAGGTTACTTATTTTCTTACATTTTTCACTTTGGTCTATCCTGGTGGTACCATTAAGTGCTCAATATGTTTCGATTTTTGACACCTCCGTATACGAGCATGATCGCTCATTTGTGCACAACGGTAATTTTCCCCTTACTGATGAAATTGGTACCCTTGATCCATTAATTGTCGAGCTTGGGTTATCAACCGATGATGGTTCACGTATCA
>JAYQBI010000020.1:14786-14909 GCA_038137235.1 Opitutales bacterium
TTCGCTGGGCGGATTCTCAAAATTTTCAAAACCCTTCCGCAGACGAGTTTCAAAGTGTTCACGAGTCTGAACAATTGAGCATTGCGGCGGAAGGCAACAATGACGAAAGAACATACGAGAGAC
>JAYQBI010000021.1:0-3893 GCA_038137235.1 Opitutales bacterium
TGGAAGCCCGGGTGGTCACCCGTCACGGCCGTGTAAATGATGAAGCACTGAAAAAACTCCTTCCCCTCGAAAACCAATTGGTCAGGCTGGATATTCGGGATACCGCGGTAACAGACGATGTTTGTGGTACCCTGAGCAAATTTTCTTCCCTTGTTGAACTGAACTTGAGAGGTTGCAAGGTGGGGGATAGGGGAGTTGCTCAATTGATAGGGTTGAAAAACTTGCAGAAGCTCAACTTGGGAAAAACTGAAGTTACCAAAGGTGGGGTTGTACAATTGCTCCAGCTTCCCAATCTTACCACCCTCAATCTTTGGGAGTCAAAAGCGGGAAAAGTTCAAACCAAGTTTCTCCAGGTTCGATCCGGCCTGCGAATTATCAATTAGAAAACTTTTTCGAATCGCAGCTATTTGGATTGCGGGCTAATATTTCGAGCTAGAATGAACAAGGAAATTCCCAGTACCCAAAAGGCTCTGCAATACCAGGAGTACGGCAACCCGTCTGAAGTGCTTTCCCTTATTGAACTGCCTGTGCCTGAGCCCTGCCCCGGTGAGGTGTTGATCGAAATGCAGGCAAGCCCGATCCATCCTTCTGATCTCGGTCTGATCATGGGTTCCTACGGCCGCCCCCGCAACCCACCCGCGATTGCCGGTCGGGAGGGTGTGGGCACGGTGGTAAAGTGTGGGGAAGGGGTCGATGTAAAAGTGATAGGCCTCCCAGTTGCCCTTCCTGAGGATGGTGGAGTCTGGCAGGAATACAAGATAGCCAGGGCCGAGGATTTAATTCTGTTTCCTGCTCTGGTCCCTTTGGAGCAATTGGCGGTTTCGGTGCTCAATCCGATGACAGCATGGCGACTGCTCAATGATTTTGAATATTTAAATGCGGGTGATGTGATCATTCAAAATGCGGGTAATTCCGCAGTCGGGCAGTCCGTCATTCAGTTTGCCAGAAAGATGGGGCTCAATTGCATTAGCGTGGTTCGTAATCTTGACAGTGTGGAACATTTAAAATCCCTCGGTTGTACAGAGGTTTGGCCGGATGATGACGAAGTGCCAGACCGGGTAAAGGTGTTCACCGAGGGAAAAGGATGTAAGCTTGCCCTAAATTCGGTGGGTGGACGAAGTGCCGTTCGGTTGGCTCGCTGCCTTTGTCCGGGGGGAGTGCATGTTACCTTTGGGGCGATGGACGGATCGGCGGTTCGTTTTCCCACCCGTAATCTGATTTTTGATGATGTCCGCATGGTCGGGTTCTGGCTAGATCGCTGGCGGAGAAAGCAGAGTCCGGCGGGCTTATGTAATTCTCTGGAGCAGGTTCTTCAACCTCTGGCGATGACCGAACTTAAGCATTCGATCGATCAGGTTTTTAATCTTTCTGAATTCAAAGAAGCATTCTCCCGTAATGCAGAACCAAGAATGGGCAAAGTTCTTCTTGCCCGTGATAAAGAATTTTTAAGGTCGCTGGGCTAGTCGATCAACCGCCGGCGCAATCCGGTGAGGGAGAAATGTTTGCCAGGACAGACGGTGTGCTTGGGATGAAAAATAGTATGGGTGGTCACATCATTTGCCTGCAAATTGCACCGCTTCATCAAATATTCACACAGACCCTCAAGGGCTGATAATTGTTTGGATGTAGGGGGACGAATCTCGAAGTTTCCAATCAGGCATATGCCTATACTGGTCTTGTTGGCCGAGAGTTTCTTTACATGTCCTCCATCCAATTGACCTTTCCACCGCTTACTTAGGTAGATTTCCCCGTCCACAGCCTTACGCGAACCATTGGAAATAACGAAGTGATAGGCCAGTCCATTTTTCATTCCCCGGGCGAGGTGTACCTTGTGCATATTAAGTGCATCATCAATGGGGGTGGCAGAGTGATGGATGATAATGCGCTCCCATTTCCCTGCAGAAGGGCGAATGGAGTCGAGTTGGGCAAGGGTGGACGAATTGAGGAGGTTAGGACGCGTTGGACGACGGTTTACCGAGAGGGGAATAATAAGTTTTTGCCCAACCTTAATAAGGTCTGGCCTGCTTATCTTATTGATCATAGCTAGGTCACTAGGGGAAATTCCAAATCGTTTTGCAATAAGGCCAAGGGATTCTCCTTTGCGGACGATGTAGGTAATCTCTCTAACGCTGCCCGTAGGAATTTTAAGTTTTTTCCCAACATAAAGGAGGTTGGGATTAGTAATTCCGTTATAGGCTTGCAGAGTCGATACAGAAACGCCGTAACGGAGGGCAATTCCCCCAAGGGTTTCATTCTTTTGCACGACATGAACTTGATCAGCCATGAGACTTATCACGGACCCTGCAAAAATTCCCAGGCAAAGAATTACTTTTCTCATCACACCAATTTCCCCTAGAGTTAAAAATCTCCGTTGTATGGCAACCCTGAATTCTTAATCGGATATAGGATTTTGCTTAGAGTTTTGATATTGTGTGAAAAATCGGATATGAGGGGAGCTTTATGAAAATAAAAACCAAAGCTTGGTTGGTATCACAGGGACTTTTGATTCTAACTGCCGTTCTAATCCAACTGACATTTTACCGGGAGATAAAACTAGGACCATTGCTTGGTACGACCAAGCGCCCTTATTGGGAAATTATCTACGACCACCCACCCGACATTCCGGACTTCATTAGGGAGAAGGGACTTCCTCCAAAGTTGTGGGATGCTCGTTTGCCCCTTTCTCTCGATGAAATTCGGGCCGCAAAGCTGGCCGGCCATCAGCGTGCTCATCGTCGAGAGAGTGGATTGAGGTTAGCATTTTATGGCGGTTTGATCGTTAATTTCCTCTACTTTATCGGTTTTCATATAATCTGCTATCAAGTAAGCAAGGCATTGGCTAGGGGAGCTTCAGAAAAATAAATGTGGCTAAATTGATTTGCCATTGATTCGTACAGATTTTTACAAAAGGTGCCAACAATGTCCTTCACATCCCTGCCAAGTTATTTTGTTTCCAAACTCCCTTGTCGGCTGTTTTTTACTTTGGCATTATTTGGTCCGGTGGGTGTGCGTGGGCAGGAACTTTCTCCCTTGCAAGCACAGGATTATTTCGAAAGCCCTCATTCTCAGGGTTATCACAGGCAAAAGGTCATTACGACCATGAAAAAAGAAGTTAATTCCTACTCAGAAAGACTTCATGACCTTCAGGAAAGATTTTATCAAATTTTTTATGGGCAAGATGGTAATTCCTCCTTTGATGCACCATTTAAAAATACTTCCATTCCTTCTCCTGCGGTTGTTCCCATTACCAAGCCTAAAGGGGCATATTTACCTCCAGAACCTGTAGTTTATGAAGAAAGTCCTGGTCAGCAGCTTGCGTTTGAAGTGGATGTTTCCCAAGGCATGAATCCCCGATTGGAAGAGGGGGAAGGCGACCGTTTTCTTGGGTCCGGTAAGGGATATTGGATAATTCGTTCTGGATTGGCTTATCCATACGAAACCCAAACCGGATCTACTGGAGGTGTTACAAAATATCGCAAATACAAGACAGGATTCCTCATGAACGCAGTCGGAGGTTATGCCATGAATCATTGGCGTTTTGGTGCCGGGGTTCATTTTCGCAGAAATTTGTTTCATTCATCCAGTTACCAAGGAAATTCAGGTCAGGGCTTTGGTTCCTCGAAAGGGGCTACTACCTTTGGAGCTTTGCTTGACTTGGGTTATCATTATCCCGTACTTGACGCTTTTGACATTATTTTGAGCTTTGGTGCAGGATATGGTGTCTCGGTAGTTCAGGATTCTTTATCAGGTGACTCCCGCTATGATCCTACTTTTTTACTTTTACCGGGCGTTGGAGGCAGATGGAAGTTTTCCAGTAATTATTCTTTCGATTTTGGATACCGCTTTGTGCGGGAAGACGAAGTCCCTGTTCATGCATTTGAACTCGGATTTGC
>JAYQBI010000021.1:3993-14588 GCA_038137235.1 Opitutales bacterium
CAGGGTTTAAAGGAAGCTACCATGATGGTGGAAAACAGTTTAGTAAAACTTACTGATGATGGAGTCTGAATCAATCCTCAAGGTTAATGCTTTAACCAAGTATTTTCAGCGGAATTTGGCAGTTGATGACCTGACTTTTTCTATGCAAGAAAGTTCGATTGTCGGTTTGTTGGGAGGAAATGGAGCAGGCAAGACCACGACTCTTTCCATGCTTCTTGGCTTACTTCGTCCAACCAGCGGTTCCGTGGAATTGTTTGGGCATGACTTTATAAAAAACCGACACGCTGTATTGCAGCGGATGAATTTTTGTTCGCCCTATGTTGATCTTCCCCAGCGACTGACAGTCCGCGAAAACCTTCGAGTTTTTTCGAAACTTTATGGGGTAAAGGATGGCACGGGTCGACTTTCCGAACTTGCCGATAATTTTCGTCTGACTGAATTCATGGATCAACCTGTGCGGCGTCTCTCCTCCGGTCAGAAAACACGGGTTTCATTGGCCAAAGCTCTCATTAATCAGCCTGAATTCCTGCTTCTTGATGAACCAACAGCCAGTCTTTCGCCGGATGTTTCCCAATGGATTCGTCAAAGATTACTTGATTATCGTGACCGAACTGGAGCAAGTATACTTTTTGCCAGCCATGACATGAGGGAGGTGGAACTACTCTGTGATAAGGTTCTGATTATGAGTCGGGGTTCTTTGATAGAGCAGGGTACACCTGAGAAATTGAGGCAGTGCTACGGAAAAGATTCTTTGGAAGAGGTGTTTCTTTATCTCAATCAGCATGGAGGTGGGAAATGAACTCTACAACAACAGGCCGAATGTCGGCTTTACTATTACGCTATTTCTTTCTGCTTCGTTCATCATGGCCCAGGGTTCTGGAAATTGCCTATTGGCCTACAGTGCAGATGATTATGTGGGGATTTACCTCCATTCATTTTTCCACTGCAAGTCCAGAACTAACAGCCGGTGGTATCCTAATCTCCGCTGTTTTAGTATGGGATTCTCTCTTCCGCTCCCACATAAGTTACACCCTTTCATTTCTGGAGGAAATGTGGTCCCGTAACCTAGCCAATTTATTTGTCAGCCCATTACGCCCATGGGAACTTTTACTCTCACTCGCGGTGGTTAGTATGATTCGTACCCTTATTGGGATGATTCCCGCGGCCCTTCTTGCCATCCCTTTTTTTGGGGTCTCCGTATTTGATCTCGGTCTTCCCTTGCTTGGTTTTTTTCTCAATCTTGTGTTCACGGGTTGGGCAATCTCACAAGCTGTAACCGGGATTCTTTTACGTTACGGACTGGGGGCGGAAAGTTTAACTTGGATGCTTCCATTCCTGCTTGCTCCTTTTTCATGTATTTATTACCCGCTGGATACTCTTCCTGATTGGATGCAGGTAATTGCCCAGTATCTGTCCACAACCTATGTGTTTGAGGGAATGCGTGCCCTCATTTTACATGGGGAGTGGTTGCCTGATTTATTATGGCGAGCATTTTTATTAAACGGTATTTATTTTATTTTTGGTGTAAGTGTTTTTTGCATCGCTTTCCGCTCAGCAAGAAATCGTGGACTTCTTCTGCAATCAGGCGAGTAAGGTATACGAAATTTACAGCCATTCAAAAAACTATGGATTTTCCTCGCTTTCGTCTCCTCTAGCCGCATGGGTATGAAAACCATGAAGAATAGATATGTTGTGATAATGGCTGGCGGTCGGGGAGAAAGATTTTGGCCACAAAGCAGGTTAAAAAAGCCCAAGCATTTGCTACCCATTGTGGGAGATGCACCCATGCTTGCTCAAACAGTGGATCGCCTAAAAGGATTAGTTCAACCGTCACAGATTTTTGTCATTACCAATAGTGAGCAAAGGGATGCGGTTTTGGAAAGTTGTCCGGATCTTATGCCCGATCAAGTAATTGGTGAACCACAGGGTCGTGATACTGCAGCAGCAGTGGGCTTGGCTGCGTTGGTGGTTGAAAAAACAGATCCAGGTGCAGCATTTTGTTTATTGCCTGCTGATCATGTAATTGCAGACGGAGCGGGTTTTCGACGTGTTTTGGCAGGTTCTTTCGAAGCAGCGGAGAAAAATGATTATTTGGTTACGATCGGGATTAGTCCTGATTTTCCATCCACTGGATACGGGTATTTAAAGAGGGGTGATGAAATCAATAATGAAGGTGAGCTACCGGTTCATGCAGTAGAACGCTTTGTGGAAAAACCCAATTTTGAAACGGCCTCCCGATACCTTGAGGAGGGTGGATACTTTTGGAATGCTGGGATGTTTGTCTGGCGCCCTCAAACCATTCTTTCTGCCATTTATAAGTACGCCCCTGAACTAGGTGCAGGGTTGGACCAGTTGTCGAATGAATGGAGTAACACCGAATCGCTTCAAACGGCGATGCAATTGGTCTATCCACAACTCAAAAAGATTTCCATTGATTTTGCAGTAATGGAAAAAGCGGAAAATGTAGTTATGCTTGAATCTGACTTTGATTGGGATGATGTCGGAGAATGGCCTGCGATCGCCAGGCACTATCCCGCAGACGACAACAACAATGTATTCAAGGGCAACGGAGTGGCTTTAAATGCAAGTGGCAACCTAAGCTTTGCTGATCCTGGCCATACAATTACCCTACTTGGAGTCAAAGATTTAATTGTAGTTCAATCAGCAGATGCAATCTTGGTCTGTCACAAGGACTGTGCCCAGGAAGTAAAGGCAATGGTTCAAAAAGTTTCTCAAAACAACCCTGAGCTTACCTAGTTATTTTTTGAATCATCATGCCCAACTACTTGGCAATTGATTATGGTACTAAGAGAATAGGATTAGCCTGGGCTGACGATCTCCTAATTTCTATTCCTGTAACTGCGATTCCAGGGATCGAAGAAAATGGCTGCTGGGATGCACTAATTAGCGAGGTAAAAAAAAGAGCGATTACTGATATCGTGGTTGGTTATCCAGTCCATATGGACGGAAGCGTGGGGGCACGTGCCAAAGAGGTTGACCGTTTTGTTGAGGAAATGGAGAAACGGCTGAAATTGCCCGTTCATCGGGTGGACGAGAGGTTAACTTCGGTAAGTGCGCGAGAAAGTGTTGGCAAGAAGCCTTCTAAAAAGGGAGATGACAAGTCGGGACGGATTGATTCTACCGCGGCGTGTCTGATTCTCCGAGATTTTTTGCAGGGGTGACTGATTGGGGACAATCAACCCGTTGGAAGTGTCTTTGTGCTTACGACGGAACTGAATTTAATGGTTGGCAGAAGCAACCTAACCGAGAGGCTGTACAGGATAAAATTGAGGATGTCCTGCAAGCTATATTTGGATCGAGAATCCGAACAATTGGAGCAGGTAGAACTGATGCAGGTGTCCATGCGTCTGGCCAGGTTTTTCATTTTGATGCAAGCTGGAAACATGGAGCAGATGCTTTGCTTCAAGCATTCAGGGTGTCCTTTCCGCCCGGGATAAGTCCAAGAAAAATCGAATCAGTAAACCATCGTTTTCATGCTCACTTATCAGCGAGAGGAAAGCGATACCGTTATCGAATTTGCAAGGGTTGGGCCATGCCAAGCGATGAACGATTTGTCCATTCGATGAAAGGCCGACCTTTACTTGTAGATAAGATGCACGAAGCCTCACTCCATTTTTTGGGTACCCATGATTTTGCTGCCTTTGCCGCCAGTAGGGGGAGTAAAGAAAAGGAACCTTCGGTGAAAAAGCTATGGCGTATGGAATGGAAGGAAGTAGGCGGGGAACTTCAACTGATCACTGAAGCGGAAGGGTATCTTTACAAAATGGTGCGCAGTATGGTTGGTGCTATGATCGATGTTGGGTTGGGAAGGATAAAACCCAATGAAATTAAGAAAATTTTATTAACCAAAAAGCGTACTGCCAGGGTAGTAAGTGCTCCTGCAAAAGGATTAAGCATGGAAAAAGTTTTCTATCGTTTACCGAAACTTGCTAATTCTTTACTTCTTTGAAAGTAAGCTGGAAAGACTGGAGAGATGCATTAATTGATATTTTCTTTCCTGGAGAATGCCCGATTTGCGAAAAGGGAGCTTACCTGGACAACGGGGCATTTGCTTGTCTGTCCTGCCTGGATCAATTGTGCTGGCTCAATGGGGCAAGATGTAAAGTTTGTGGAAAGCCCATGCCTGTTCCTGTTTCAATTGAATTAACCTGTTCAGAATGTAGAGTGGAGAAGCCTTTTTTTAAGGCAGGAAGATCAATGTTTAAACTGGACGATCGTGGACGTGCTTTGATTCATTCAATAAAGTACGGTGGATCAAAGAGGGTCTTGTCAGATGCATGCCACTGGATTCAGAGATCTGATGGGTTTAAGAACTTTATCCGAAACACAGTCTTGATACCAGTACCACTTCACCGAAAAAAATTAAACAAAAGGGGGTTTAATCAAAGCCTTTGGATTGCCAGCGAGTTTGCCAAGGTTGCGGGTGGAAGGACAGTGGTTTACGATTGCTTGGAACGTGTACAAAATACGCCAAGTCAAACAAAACTGGCTAAGAAAGAAAGGAGAGCGAATGTAAAAAATGCTTTTGCTCTGAAGCCTGATTCCTGTTTAAAGGGGTTTGATGAATTTGTCCTCGTTGATGATGTCTTCACTACTGGTGCCACGCTTGGTGCTTGCGCCGGTGTTCTGGTCAAGGCAGGTTATCCAAATGTCAAGGTAGCCACAATGGGCCGAGGTTAATATTTTTTTCTACTAAACATGGCATTTTTCAGTAAACCCAAGTATTCCAATGTTAATGTAAAATCCCGCGAGGGAGTCGCTAAGGGGGTTTGGACAAAATGTCCTGAATCTGGGGACATGGTCTTTGCCAAGGAATTAAAGAAAAACCTCATGGTCGTACCTTCCAGCGGTTATCATTTTCCTCTTCCGGCTCCCGACCGCATTGAATCGTTGATCGATGCTGGTTCTTTTAAAGAATATGATGCTGGTTTACGTTCTGGAGACCCTCTAAAATTTAAAGGTGTTGCATCTTATCAGGACAAATTAAAACAGAACCGTGAAAAAACCAACCTTGAGGATGCGGTGATTTCAGGAGTCGGAAAAATGGACGGTCGAGCGGTGAGCTTGGCTGTTATGGATTTCCGCTTTTTGGGGGGAAGTATGGGTTCAGTCGTGGGTGAAAAAATCACCAGGTCGATTGAACGGGGGTTGGACATGAATATCCCTGTTATTGTAGTTTCTGCCTCTGGTGGTGCCCGGATGTATGAGGGAATTCTCAGTCTTATGCAGATGGCCAAGACGAGTGCCGCATTGTCTCGTTTGTCGCAAGCTGGGATTCCGTTCTTTTCGGTTCTGACAAATCCTACCATGGCAGGAGTAATGGCAAGTTATGCATCATTGGGTGATGTAATCATTGCAGAGCCCAAAGCCCTTATCGGATTTGCCGGACGGCGTGTTATTAAAGAAACCACTCGTGCTGATTTGCCGGAAGGATTTCAAACCTCAGAATTTTTACTTGAGCATGGTTTGGTTGACCAGATTGTTGAGCGCCATCAACTGAGAGATAAATTAATCTCGCTGATGGATCATTTGGCAGGTCGCTTAGTTTATAAAAAGCCTGCAGTTAGTAAGAAACCCTCTGCCAGAAAAACCGCTACTGCTAAGAAGTCATCTGCTGGCACAAAAAGCCGCGGAAAAGTATAATGGGTGAATAATTCTTCTTACTGGAGAGAAAAAATCTCCAGAGGCGGAATGGTTTCAAGAGGATGAGCCAGACTCTAGATTATCTCTACTCTCTGAGAAATTCCGGTTCAAAATTTGGAATCAAACGAATGCAACTTTTTTGTGAGAGGTTGCAGCATCCGCAATTAAGTTATCCCACTATTCATGTTGCAGGTACCAATGGGAAAGGGTCTGTCTGCACTATGCTTGATCAAATTTACCGTGCCAACGGATATAAGGTTGGGCTTTTTACTTCACCACATCTTCTTGAATTAGGAGAAAGAATTCGAGTTAATGGAAAAAACCTGCTTTTTACAGAAATCGAAAAATGGGTGGAGGAATTGATGCCAATTTTGGAGGAAATCACCAATCGTGAATCAAGCATGGGACCTACTTTCTTTGAAGTGATGACCATGATCGCATTTTTGGAATTTCAAAAGCAGCAAGTAGATGTTGGTATTTTTGAGACAGGACTTGGAGGACGTCTTGATTCAACCAATGTCTTAGAGCCGATGATTTCAGTCATTACATCGATTGGATATGACCATTGTGAAATTCTCGGAGATTCAATAAGCCAAATAGCCTACGAAAAAGCGGGTATAATCAAAACTTTCAAACCAGTGGTCGTGGGCTGGCTGGAAAAAGAAGCAAAAAAAGAAGTTGAGTCAATCGCTCGAAAAAAAAATGCACCACTTTATTTGATGGATGAAATTAAAAAAAATCATCCCTCCACGAACCTCTCAGGCTCCTTCCAAAGAAAAAATGCTGCAATAGCCCTAAAAACAGTAGAGTTACTAACCGAATTCTTACCCGTGGATCGAAAAACCACCGAGGATGCTTTCGGTAAGGTTCATTTTCCAGGAAGATGGCAAACATTGTCGCTCAATCCCACCCTGATTGTGGACGCTTGTCATAATGGGCATGGTGCCCAGGCCGCAGAGGAACTTTGGGAAAGTTTGCCTAGGCACACAGAAGTCTGGTTTGCATCATGTGGAATGGAGCGAGTAAAAGATATGATCCCCCTTCTTTTTAAGCACTTTAAGAAGGTAAATTTTATCGAACTCAATCAACCTCGATCTTGTTGCGTTGATGATTATAAGGCCATGGTGGTCGATTATAACAAAGACTCCAACTTTTATCTTGAAGAAGATATTCCCAGCTTGATTGCTCAATCTGGCAGTAATGCTTCCATACTTGTGACTGGATCCATTTATCTCGTAGCTTCAGTTATCAATCACTTCTCTAGCTCATCTCATTCTGTTCCGACCAAAAATTGGCAGGATATTTGGTAACTTCTACCCTGTAATCAGCTTTTCCTGATCGATTCTCCATTAATCAGGATTTAGAAATTCTTTAGAACGAGAAAATAGGTGCAAAGCCGGTTAAAATTCTTGGCAGATTTGCCTTCACACAGATTGTGAACAAAATCTTGAGCAATGGCGAATAACTTACAACAACTTCTGCTTGGAAAAAGATCATTTTTTTGTCTTTATTTTTTCTTTCTCAAGCATTTGCAATAAAGAGTTGAGATTCACATATTTTAAACACAAACTTATTAACAACACTAGATACAGGGGGTATAATGTTACAGCAACACTACATGCAGGGGGTGCATTTGAAAAAAAATTCACCAATTTCAATTTTTTTCTTTTCTTTTGAGGCAGCAACCGCCACTATCAGAAACATCGTCAGGATGTCCATGCTTTCCTTGCCCCAGGAACGCATTTCAGGATTCATTTCGGTCGTTTAATCGTGAAATTTTAACAGGGAAAAGAAGGGAAAAGCAAACTATGGACAAAACTTATGAAATAGGCGGAAAAAAATTCGTTTTAGACGAAAACAAGGCTGTGCAAGCCTACCAAGAGAAAAAAGTCATCAACGGACGGGAATCGATGACTTTTAACCTCTTACCTCTCAAGTACCAGTGGGCATACGATCTTTACCGCAAGATGAAGTCGAACCACTGGGAACCCGAGGATATTCCAATGCAGAAAGACTTGGAGCAGTGGAAAAACCCAGCCGAACTTTCCGATAGCGAGCGGTGGATTATCATGATGGGAATTGGATATTTCTCTGCTGCGGAAGGGATTGTGGGAGATAACATCCAACATGTTGTTCGTGAACTTGTTACCGCGCCCGAACTCAAATTGGTTCTCGGACGGCACGCCCATGAAGAAAATATTCATGCTGACAGTTTGTTGTACATGATCAGTTCCTTGGGGATTAATCCTCATGAGTGTGAAGCCATGTTTGAACAAATTGATACAATTCGCCGTAAAAATGAGTTTGTCACGCGAGTTTCAAAGAATTTGCGGCGTGACCTTGATCTTACCAAGACCGAAAATAAACAGGAACTCGCAAAAAATATCTTCATTTTTGGCCAATGCATGGAGGGAACCCAGTTTTACGGTCTCTTCGGTATGGTTCTCAGCTTAGCACGTCAGAATAAGTTTCCCGGCATAGGGCAAATGTTCAGGTATACCCTCAGGGACGAATCCAATCACATCGAGCTTTTCCGAAATCTTTTCAGGGTACTCATTGATGAGAATCCTGATATTTGGACAAGCCAGTTCCGTGAAGAGCTTGTTGATATTATGAAGGAAGCTGTAGTTCTTGAAAAAGATTTTATTCGGGACTGCCTCCCGGTTAATTCTGTTGGGCTTAGTTCGGAAGAGTTCTGCACCTACATCGACTACATTGCTGATCGTCGCCTCAACGGGGTCGGTTTGGATGTATTGCATCCGGGCCTCGAAAATCCATTCCCTTGGCTTGCAGAAATGATGGATGTTAAAAAAGAGCAAAACTTCTTTGAGGGACGTGTTACTGAGTACCAAAAATCCTCCGCACTTTCCGAAGTGTCGGATGATGAACTCTAAAATTGTTTACCCCAATTTTTAACCAGCTTTTAAGACTGAATTTTTAACTTTGTAGGATGGAAATTTGACTGATGCGTAATACTATATTTGAGGAAGATCGATTATTAACCAAAGCGGCGGAAACGCCCCGAGAGAATAAGCCCCGATTCGATTGGGCGGAAGATTTGGGAGAAAATCGGTTCGAAATTCCAAAAGTACGTATTACGGACGGCGCGGGTGATCGTGATTTCCACATCGCCGAGGTGGCCGAGGTCATCGGAGAGGCATTGACCGATCTGATGCTCTCAAGGGAAGAAGAGGAAATATACACCCCACAGAACCGGGAGCTCGTGGTGGAGTCCTCCCGGCTCGTCGCCACCCGCTTGATCGAGCGGCTGGAACAAGAGGAGGAAGGCGGTGCCCCCCGCCTCTCCTTCGACGAACTTCATAAGTTGATCGAGAAAGCACTCGTGGAAAATGATGCCTATGATGTTGCTAAAAGTTTAGTCTTTTCGCGCTCCAATAATGGAGGAATTAATGGTCTTGGCCGGTCGGATAGCCCTGTGGATAGCTCGCAAATCCGCTTGATTCGAAGAAGCGGACAGGTTGTGCCTTGGAATTCTTCCAAAATTGAGGTGGCCATTCGCAAAGCATTCCTTTCTCTTAGGCTCGATTCGGAACCTGCAGTCAAGGTGTCTGATGAGGTTACCCGCCGTGCGATCGGAACTGGGCAGGCATTTATCAATATCGAGGATGTTCAGGACATTGTGCAGGAAGAATTGATGAAGCACGGCTTCTTCAAGGTGGCAGAGTCTTACATTCTGTACCGTGCTCGCAGGCGAGTAGAAAGAGAGAGTAATACCGAGCATCATGAAGTCCGTCAGGACTCCATGATTGTGGTAAAGAAGAAAGACGGAAGCACCTTTTTTTGGGATGGGTTGGATCTTAAGAAAAGAATTACCTTTGCTTCCATCGGGTTGGATTTATGCCTTTCTGCAGAACAGATTGAGGAAAGTCTCCGTCGTTCTGTTTTTTCTGAAATTACAGAGGAAGATCTTCGAAAAACGATTATTTTAAACGCCAAAACTTTAATTGAAAGAGATGCAGACTTTGCCAAGTTTGCTGCTCGTATTCTCCTTACATACATCTATGAGGAAGTACTATGCTGGGATGTTGCTCAACACAGCATTGAAGAAATCCGGACCTTTCATGCCAAAGAATTCAAGGCATATCTAAAGCGTGGTGTACAGATCAAGAGATTGGACAAGAAACTGCTCAAATTAGATGTCGATAAACTTTGTCAGGCAATAGACCCTTCCGCGGATTTAGATTTTGATTACCTTGGAATTCAAACTCTTTACGACCGCTACCTCGTGGTCGACAAAACTGGTGAGATTCCACGTCGATTGGAAACCCCCCAATTTTTCTGGATGCGCGTTGCGATGGGTATTTTTGCACATGAAGAAAATCCTGAAGAGCAGATTGTAGCCCTTTATAATTTGTACAAGAGTCGGCGCTTTTGTTCTTCCACTCCGACTCTTTTCAATTCGGGCACTCCACATTCACAACTTTCTTCCTGCTACCTCTACAAGGTTGATGACACGATTGAGTCTATTATGTACCGCGGTATTGCAGAGAATGCATTTCTGTCGAAGTGGGCAGGTGGACTTGGAGGAAGTTGGACGGCGGTTCGTGGAACGGGTAGTCACATCGCAGGCACCAATGGTGAGAGTCAAGGGGTTATACCATTTCTCAAAATGCACAATGACCAGTTATGTGCGGTCAACCAAGGAGGTAAGCGAAAAGGCTCAGGTTGTGCTTACTTAGAAACTTGGCATTGTGATATTCTTGAGTTCCTTGAACTTCGTAAGAATACTGGTGACGACCGTCGTCGTACTCACGATATGAACACGGCCAACTGGATTCCCGACTTGTTCATGAAGCGCATGGAAGCCCGTGAAAATTGGACACTGTTTCGCAGTAATGAAGTATCTGACTTGCATGACCTTTATGGTAAAGCTTTCGAGGATAAGTACATAGACTATGAAGCCAAAGCGG
>JAYQBI010000022.1:0-14091 GCA_038137235.1 Opitutales bacterium
GTTCAGGAAGGTTTGATCAAGTGCTTGGTATAAGCCTGGCAAAAAGAAGTCACCCGTTTCGTAAGATTTGATTGTTTGCCACGGCAATTCCACCAAGCATTGCTCCGACGATTCCAACATATCCCTGGTCTGTTCCGGCAAGAAAGAGGTTTTTGTACTTGGTTGATCCATCTCTTCGCTTGGTCGGGGAACCGTATAATGTGCCATTAATGTGATTGGTGAAGTGCTTGATTGTGGTGGGAGTGAAAGTATCCATCAGGGATGTTTTTTGATTTAATTCATCCAGGGCATTATGCCCTTTTTCCAAGTATTTCATCGAATTTTGCATAATTTTTTCTTCCCAGTCTTCTTTGACTCCGCTGTATTGATTTTGGGAAAGTGCTTCCCATCTTTGAAAATTTGCAGGGTGGGTGACCCTGATTTTTGATTCGGCAACGGTAACACTTGGACCGTAATTATCTGGAAGACAAATTACTCCCGATTGCAAATCAACCAATCCTTCAGGACAATCATAGGTAAACTGATCAGTTTCGTTGAAAAAAATAACTGTTTCATTCCAGCCAAAATCACTTGGGTGCCCATCAAATACCCGAATTGATTCAATGATACTGAAGTTTCCTGTTTCTGCAGTTTCTGGCTCAATACAACTTGCATCGAGTAATAATTCCGTTTCTCGAATCCCACAGGTAGAAATAATTTGATTTGCCTGAATTGTTTCACCAGTTTCCAGAACAATTTCCTTTGCTTCATTTCCGGAGGTAGTGATTGATTTTACCGCACAATTCATCCGCCGTTGAACACCTAATTCCTTGAGTTTTGAGGTAAGTGGATCAAGGATGGCTCTAATACCGGATTCGGGACGGGCCAAGCCCTGACGGAAGATCGCATCAAAAAGCATGATGAAGGTGGGGAAATCAATATCATTTGGCCGAGCCGAGCCGTAGTAACAGGTGGGGCAAAGCAACATTTCACCCAACAATGGATCGATCTGGGAATCTTTGATTATTTCACGGGTTGAAAGTTCTTCCGCATCGACCGAATAGGCAGGGAATTCCTCCATTTTTCTCAAAAGGGAGTGAAATTTATCTTTTGATGAAGGGAAGGTTTTCTCTACCTGGTTGATAAAATAATTGAAGTCATTATTGAAGAGGAGTGAGGTTTTTCCAAAGGTAATGCGTGAGTTGCTTTGCTGTTGAAGGTTTAAATCATCAATGGAAAGCCGTAACTGGCGGCAAAGCTTTAGCAATGGGGATGATTTTCCGGAGCCAGGAGACGGATAATTGGTAAGTGCGTGTAAACCAACATCGAATTTACGCCCCTTTCGTGCGTAAAAACTGTTTAATCCACCAACCACATAATGTTTTTCGAGAAGAATTACACTTTTTCCAAACATCGCCAACCTGGTGGCGGCTGCCAATCCTGCCAAACCAGCACCAATAATGACAACCTCGGCGGAGTTGGGTGCGGAATCTATGGATTTAAAAACTGGCAAAAATGTGGCGTGATGGATTGGCCATCACCGCAAAGTTAGGCAGCGGCACCTGCTTCAAACTTTGGAAGCAGGTAATTCGCACAACTATCAAGGGATTCAAGCTCACGGTACTCTGCTTCGGGAACATCAATTCCATGTTGCTTACGAAGTTCCATCACGATGTCGAGAAAGTCCATAGAATCGAGATCGAGCTGATCACGCAGGCGGATGTCTGACTTGACGTCGTTAAGGTCTTCATCCGGAGCAATTTCCGCAATGATATCGAGAACGATTTGTTTGACTTTTTCCTTGTCCATTTGAGCTTAGGTTAATTTTCTATCCTAAGCTTCAAATTTTTTCAAGATAAGAACGGAATTGATTCCAAGCATGCCAAAAGAATTATTGAGGATCACATTAATTCCACCATCTTTTTTCACGGCGTCTCCGGTGACCAAGCCGGGTAGGGCACATGCAGGGTCAAGGCGGTCAACATTTATGGTAGCATGGGCAAAACCGTCCTTAAGTGAAGGAATGTTTCCAGCAAGCTCAATGGCACCTGCTGCACCCATGGAATGACCAATGAAACTTTTGGTGTTATTAACCAGGGTATTTCCACTTTCCCCAAACACATTCCTAACCGCTTTGCATTCCTGTTCATCGCCCTGGGGTGTTGAAGTGGCATGGGTGCTGACAAGATCGATGTCTTCGGGTTTCATCTTTGCATTCTCAATAGCCTGCCTCATGCACTCTTCCTGTCTTTCCGGGTTAGGCAGGACATAATCCGTCCCATCCGAATTGATCCTGTACCCGGCAACCTCTGCAATAATCTCTGCCTTCCTTGCTTGGGCATCTTCCAGACGCTCCAAAACATAAATACAGCCACCTTCACTCACCACGATACCATTACGGTCCTGATCAAATGGCCGGCTTGCTTTGGTTGGGTCATCATGGGATGCCAAGGCTCCCTGACTTTTAAATCCGGCAAAAATTCCGTATGCACGAATGCTCTCACTAACACCGCCTGCAAGTGCATAATCGCACTCACCCAGCCTCAATTGTTGGACCCCTTGAATAATTCCTGCATTTCCAGCAGCACATGCTGCCCCGATGGTGTAGTGGGGACCCGTTAGACCAAGGTTAACCGTAATCTCACCAGCAGGATTGTTGGCAACGGTTCTTGGATTATGATGATGAGTCCAATATTTTACATCCTCATCATAATGATCAAATAATTGGCAGACCTCTGTTTCCGTTTCGACATTTCCATGCTCGGTTATGCCAAGATAGATGCCGATTCTAGACGAATCGATGTTTTCTAGCTCAAGACCAGCATTAGCAATGGCTTCATTGGCACAATAAATTGCAATGCTTCCCGCCCGTGTGCCCACTCTTATCTCCTTACGTTTTTGATACTTTGTCTGATCAAAATCACATACACCAGCTGGCTGTTCACCCATATTACGGACCGGGAAGAGAGAAACCCCGCTTTTAGAGGCTAGTAAAGCCTCACGGTAAGTGGGCAAGTCATTACCCAAGGGGCAGGTTAGTCCTATCCCAGTGAGCACGATTCTCGGAAAGTTATTCATCACTGTAATGGTCGGTCAAAAAAGAAATGAATGATCAATGCTGATTTGGCAAGCTACCAAACATAGAAAGTGATCAGTACCTGATGGCATAATTGTCAATGCGTTTTCGCAGAGTGGCCCGGGTAATGCCTAGCAAAACAGATGCTTTCACTTGATTTCCTCCGCATTCCTGCAAGGCCCGTAAAATGATTTCTTTTTCCATTTCTTCAAGCAGGTTCTTGTCTGATTTGGCACGGAGGTGAGCGTAGCAAAAATCAAAGCTTTCAACCAATGAGATGGAGGATGGGGGAACAGATGAATTCAGAGACTTATTTTTTTGCGCAGATTCTTTTGTTTCAGTCTTGGAAGTACCGAAAAGCCCATGGGAGGCCTCTGTTTTTGATTCAGTCTTGGTGGTGGATTCGCTGGTTGAATGAGTCGGGGTAACCGACTGTGGGCTTACAGACAAATTGGAAGGGAGATCTTTTGCGAGGATCCGTTTCCCTTTAGATACTACAGAAGCAGAATGCAGGGCATTTTCGAGTTCTCTCACATTCCCGGGCCAGGGATAAGCCATGAGCATATCCAATGCATCCTTGGAAATCTCCTTGGTGCCGGTGGAAAACTTTTTATTCAGGCGAATTAGCATAAAATTAACAAGCTCTGGTATATCTTCCATCCGATCGCGTAAGGCGGGAGTTTCAATCCTCACCACATTGAGCCGGTAGTATAGATCTTCACGAAATGTTTTTTGCTCAACCATGGACTCAAGGTTTTTGTGAGTCGCTGCAATAAGCCGAACATCTACCTTTTTGATTTTCGTCCCCCCGACGCGTTGAATTTCACCTTCCTGAATCGCCCGAAGGATTTTAGTCTGAGTGGAGAGTTGCATATCTCCGATTTCATCAAGAAACAAGGTACCTCCATGACAAACCTCAAATTGGCCAGCCTTGGCTTCAGTAGCCCCCGTAAACGCACCTTTCTCATGACCAAAAAGTTCGCTTTCGATGAGGTTTTCAGGAATGGCACCGCAATTAACTGCATGGAATGGACTGTCAGATCGGTGACTATGCCTATGGATACAACGGGCAACCAATTCCTTGCCCGTTCCACTTTCTCCGGTAACCATAACCGTGGCTTCTGATGCCGCAACCTGACCAACTTTTTTCAGGACCTGTTGCATTTTTTCACCACTTCCCACAATTCCTTCCTCAAAATCTTCTTTGTTTACTAGGCGCTTTTCTACTGTTTCTGAACTTCCAGAGTCAGAACCTGCCTTCAGTGCCTTGGCGACCATTTCCTTGAGTTTGGCCAAATCAAAGGGTTTCAGCACATAGTCAAAGGCACCGTGCTTCATAGCTTGGATTGCGGTCTGAGTGGTGCCATATGCGGTCATAAGAATGACCAGGGAAGTGGGAGCAGCCGTACGAAGGTGCTGCAGGGTTTCGATTCCTGACATTCCTCCCATTCGGTTATCCAAAAAGATAAGGTTTGGCTTATTTTTTTCAGCCATTTCCACACCGCTCTCTCCAGAATCGGCAGTGATGACAGCGTGGCCATCCGGAGAAAGCACACGGTCCAAAGAGTAGCGGATTTCCGCATCGTCATCGATTATCAGAATAGTTGATTTTTGGGTATTCACTTGAAAAATTTAAAATTCTCTATCTTCATTCAATAGACTTAAGGGTAAAGCCCAAAGCGACAAAAATTTAGCTTTCAGTTGTTAGCGTTGACTGAACTTTATCAAATGTTCATATTACGACGCTAATGTGCCAGGGTAGCTCAGGTGGTTAGAGCGTCGGACTCATAACCCGAAGGTCGGCGGTTCAAGTCCGCCCCCTGGTACCATTTTGTAAAATTGACGAAGTTGTTACTCGGTTTTGTTTTTGAAAAAACGTTCGAATAAGCTTCTTTTCGGAGTTTCAGGTTGTTCAGGGGTCTCTTCGTTATCAGCCTGAGGTTGCTCATTTTCGATTGAATTACTTTGAACCGGTGCTTCCTCCACGATGATTTCAGGCTCACTGGAAATAATAGGTTCCTTTGAAGAGGCATCATCAGGGGATTGAGTAGCAGGCTGGTAGAGCGATTCTTCTACAGGCGAAATTTCCTCAGGAGAGTCATCAATAACCAAGGGAGCGGGTTGGAAATTATTACTCAATTCAATCATCGGTTTAGGTGCATCCGGAATGACATTATCAGGAACGAGTGAGGCAGTGTTTGAATCAAACAATGGTTCGCCACGCTGTTCTTTTTCAAGTTGATCAGCGGTTTTACCAATGTAGGTCCGGAAAACAAGATCATGTTCTGGATGAAGCCAGAATCTTCCTCGCTTGTATGAATTTGCCTCCGCAAAAGCAAAGGCACCAAACCAGCCACGGTTATCAGCAATGTAATCGCAGACTATAAAGTACAATCTTCCTTTTTGCTGAGGGATTTCTCCTCTCATTTGCAGCGTGATCCAGCCACGGTCAGTTTCGGTCAATCCTTGAACTGCGAGTTGATTCACGATTTCTTCACGGGAAATACTCCATTCGCCGTATTTCGGGCCGCTATCCGGATTATCAGCTCGGATAAATCCGCTCATACTCGATCCGTAATGAGCGGAGATGGTGTAATTTGGCTTACCGAAAAGCATGACCTTGGTGAGGATTCCGTCTTTGCCTGCTGTGAAACTGGACCAGTTTTTTTTGCTTACATGGCTGAAACTTGTTTCGTGCTGTTCCTTAAAGTATTCCTGATATTGGTCGAGTTCCTCGACATAAACGACGGGTTCTGGTTGAGCAGGTTTTTTTGAAACTTCAGTTTTTTTCTCTATCGGAGGCGGAAGCTCTGCTTTGTCCTCAGGGCTTGGCTTGTTGTCCGAGCAACTAAGTATAAAGAAAGTCGAGAAGCAAAGAATGAAAGGAAGGGTTCGAACAATGGAAATCATATCGGGCAGGTTTTAAAGGGATAACTCTATGCAAACAAGGGAATGTTCTTCTTGCAAGTTCGAATGAGTAATAATCTAATTTCAGACTCAATAATTTTCGGAATATATTATGGATACACTTGCCTTTTGGTTGCCGCTGTTCTTGCTATTTTTTTCGGCACTTCTTGGTGCATTGATTAAACGAAGGTCTTGCGATCATTGTTTAAAAAAATTTGCGGGTAAAGAGGTATTGATCGAATTGGAGAGTGAGCATTGGATTAGTGGCGAGCTACAAGTTTTTGCTCAAGGGATAGAGTTAATAATGCCGGATGAAAAAGTAACCCCATTCACTTCGGTGCATTCAAGGATTATTCATTCCTCCGAGGTTGAGAAAATTCCGCTTTTTATCAGGCAGGCACCGGATCCAGATACCCGCTCAGGGGTGGAGTGGCACAAGGAACGAGAGAAATTGCTGAATCCTCCCTTTTTTAAGCGCTTACAAAGAGCCAGCTTGAATTCTTACAATATGCTTCGGGATTCCTTTGCTCAGGCCTTGAAGGCAATCGTGGGAACTGTGAGCAAGGATACCAGGCTTGGAAAAACCAAGGATGCAGACAAAAGACTATTGGATATGCAGAATAATTTAACTGATATGGTCCCTAATGCATGGGAACCAATCCTCGAAAAATATCGTGGCAAGGTGGTAGCTGTGGAAAGAAAATCCTCAACTGGCGAAGTGTACGAGTCCGGAATTCTTGAAGATTACTCTAATAGGTTTTTACTCCTCAGAGATGTCAAAATTAGCGACCCTGAAATCCTCTCTGGCTTAGATGCTTGTGGGAAATGTAAATCAAATGCTTACGATGTATTGTATTCCCGCTCCCAGACTATATTGAGGTACTCAATCCAAGCATGATTTGATAGTACCGTCAGTAACATCATGTCAACTTGACCTACTTTACGAAAGATATATGATGATAATTCGACTTCTGCATCGTTCGAGAAGTTTCATTAGTTCTTTTCCTTACTCCTAATTATTAGGGAATCTATTGTATGTTGTTTGCAGTCAGGCCGTAAATCGGAAGACTAAGGGCAACTCGAGGATACCCACCTGGACCTAGAAGGTCATATAACTTATGAATGCGATGAACGGCGACCGTGGAAGTCTCCAATTTTACTGGGCAAATCCTAGGATTGAGATGCCCATTTTTTTGGCATTTCTCTCAACTTCTTTTCGGTCAAGTAAAAGAACAGACCCCGCTTGGAGTGCGGCCATTCCGATCCCTGACTTTTTCATGACTTCAAGGGTTTTTAGCCCAAAAACAGGCACATCAAAGCGGGTGTCCTGACTAGGCTTTGCCATCTTTACGAAAATACAATTTTTGGCTCCAAATGTTCCCGCTCTTTCAAGCATAGCATTCGTTCCTTCAAAAGCTTCAACCGCGAGCACTGTGCCTCGGCTGACTACCGCACCTTGACCGATGTCTAATTGTGCACATTGACGAACAATTTCAATACCATGCCTGAGGTGTTCTGGATCAATTTTTTGCTTACCTTGAACGATGATTCCATCGTCCGCCAAATCTTCATCCATGAACACCCTGGCATCAAGCAAATGAACACCTGCTTTCTCGATTTCATCCCCAATTGCCCCAAAAATTGTCTCGGCATTCTTTCGTTCTAATCCGGCAAGCATCCGAATCGCCTTGAGGTCTGGATGCATGCCCCTGAAAAGTTTTCCTGGAGTTACCTGTCCAGCCATTACCGCATACTTTGCATGATGCCGTTTTAGTTCCTTGAGTAGTTTTCCAACCTGTCCAACCTTTAATGAGGACCTATCCTTATTGGAAAATGAATTAATTAATTCTGAGGAGGTTTCGCCACCGAGTTCGATTAAGCACAATGGGATACCTGCCCGATCTGCCCGCTCCTTTAACAGGATTGGATAATTTCCTTTTCCAGCAATCAGGGCGAGCGGACTGCTGGCATCAAACTGATCGGGCAGAAAACAGGACATGACTAAAGCATTATCCCCTGACGGCAAGGTTCACCAGTTTTCCGGGCACATAGATTTCTTTTACAATTTCCTTACCCTCTAGAAACGATTGTACTTTGGTATCCGATTTTGCTGCTAAAATTACTGATTCTTTATCAATTTCTTTAGGAAATTGACCTTGGCCCCGAAGTTTCCCATTCACCTGAAAAACGATGGTGATTTCCTCAGCAATCAGTAGGTTATTATCTGCCTTTGGCCATGGTTTATTAACGATCGAAGACTCTTGGCCAAGTGTCTCCCAAAGATCTTCAGCAAGGTGTGGAGCAAAGGGAGCCAGGAGTTGAAGCAGCGTTTTGGCGGTATCGATTGAGTAAGAATCAACTTTTTGAAGATGATTAATCAGAATCATCATTTGCGAGATCGCCACATTAAAACGAAGATCTTCAACTGCCTCGGTAACCTTGAGGATGGTTTCATGTAAAACCTTTAAAGTTTCTTTGTTGTCTTCCTTCGCTTGACTATGTTTTTCGGTACGGAGGCACTCGCGATGAACTTTTCGGAGGAATCGATGAACGCCCTCAATTCCTTTTTCGCTCCAAGGTTTTACCGCCTCTAAAGGTCCGAGAAACATTTCAAAGAGCCGTAGTGAATCCGCTCCGTATGCGTCGATTACTACATCTGGGTTAACCACATTTCCCACACTTTTTGACATTTTGTTGCCGTCTTCACCAAGAATTAAGCCTTGATGAAAAAGTTTTTTGTATGGCTCTGGATTTGCCAGTACTCCTTCGTCGTAAAGGAAACGGTGCCAAAACCGGGCGTAAAGCAAGTGAAGCACAGCATGTTCCGCTCCTCCAATGTAAAAGTCCGGTCCTCCCCAGTAAGATTCTTTCTCTTTATCGACAAGTCGTTCAGCGTTTTGTGGGTCAATGTAACGCAGGTGATACCAGCATGATCCTGCCCATTGTGGCATTGTGTTAGTCTCACGTGTTGCAGATACCCACGAGTCTCCGTCAGGTTTTGGATCAACGCGGGAAATGGATTTTCCAGTTTGTAAATCAAACCAGATTTCCAACCATTCAGAAATCGTGGCAAGTGGGCTTTCTCCGGTACCTGAGGGTTGGTAGTTTTCAAACTCCGGAAGTTTTAGGGGTAAATCATTTGGAGGTAAGGGCAGGGCATAGAGGATTTCACCATCTTTTTCAGTGGTTACTGGCTTTTCTGGAATTAAATCTTTGATCAACCCCGAAGTATCGAGGGCTCTTTGGTAATCTTGCTCTGATACCCAAACCAAGGGAATTGGTTCTCCCCAGTAACGCTGCCGGGAAAAAATCCAGTCACGTAATTTGTAATTAATCGCTGCTTTGCCATGTTTTTTGGACTCAAGGTCTGCAGTTATTTTTGATTTGCAGATATTGGCATCCATGCCGTCATACTCACCGGAATTAACCATGATGCCTGCTCCAGTGTAGGGTAATTTGTTTGCATCTTCGTCTCCATCGGGATGGGCGATGACCCGCTTGATTTCGATGCCGAATTTTTGAGCAAATTCATAATCCCGTTCGTCATGTGCAGGAACTGCCATGATCGCACCAGTACCATAGCTAATGAGAACATAGTCAGCTACCCAGACAGGAACTTTTTTTCCATTGATTGGATTAATACAGTAACTTCCGGTAAACACCCCGGATTTATCTTTGGCCAGATCTGTACGGTCCAGATCACTTTTCTTGGCTGCGGCCAAGACATAGGCATTCACCTCATCTTTCTTATCTGAAATAACCAACTGATCGAGCAGGGGATGCTCAGGAGCAACCACCATGTAAGTCGCCCCGAATAAGGTGTCAGGCCGCGTGGTGTAAACCGTCAGGTTTTCGTCTTTGCCATCAATAGGGAACTTTACCTCGGCACCTTCAGACCTTCCAATCCAAGCTTTTTGCTGGCGCTTGGTTGAATCTGGCCAGTCCAAATCATCGAGTCCGGCTAGGAGTTTTTCGGCATATGCAGTAATTCGAAGAACGACTTGTCGTAGGTTCCTTCTCTCAACTGGATGATTCCCCACCTCTGACTTTCCGTCGACTACTTCTTCATTTGCCAGAACTGCCCGTAGGTTGGGGCACCACCACACTGGTTTTTCATCCACATAGGCAAGTCCGCGTTGAAAAAGTTTAAGAAAGATCCACTGGGTCCACTGATAATAACCTGGGTCGGTGGTATTGATCTCTCTTTCCCAGTCGATCGCAAAGCCAATGCTTTTGATCTGGCGCCTGAAATTATCTACATTGGTTTGAGTAGTTACTGAAGGATGAGTTCCAGTTTTTATGGCATACTGCTCTGCGGGTAGTCCAAAGGCATCCCACCCCATAGGATGCAGCACATTGTAACCGCATGCCTTTTTGTAGCGTGCGAGAATGTCAGATGCAACATAGCCTTCAGGGTGTCCGATGTGTAGACCTGCACCCGAAGGATAGGGAAACATGTCTAACGCATAATACTTTGGTTTATCGGAACTATCTTCAGCCCGGAATGTATTTTCGCGTTCCCAGTATTCCTGCCATTTCTTTTCAATGGAGGTGAAATTGTAATTCTGTTCGTCGTCTGCCATTTTATTTTTAGAACTTTATAAGATGACGAATTGATTGAGGTTTGGCAAAAGCAAACCCACTACTGAATCAGGATAGCTTCAGTGAGAGTTACTTAGCGTTATGATTGTTTTCCTCAATCATCTTCTTGATCACTTTCATTTCAGCGGAAAGTTCTTCCAATCTTTGATGGAGGTCATGAAGACCATCACGAACCGGTTCGGGATGGGTTTTTCTTCTTTCAATTTCCTGCTTGATGGACATTTCAGCATTTGATTCATCCATACTGTTCATAATTACTCCAATTACCAGATTGAGGACGATCATTGTTCCAAGTAGCACAAAACTTACAAAGAAAAAGGCTGCCCCAACCGGAGATTCTGATGATATTGGGTTCCATTTTTGTAGGTCGCTAGCGGAATAACCATAAGCATCCGATCCGTACATATTAATGTACATTACATCCGTCCAATCCTCTAATGTGACCACCCTGAATAGGGAAAGAATGGAAGTCTGGAGATTCCTAAAGTGTATGGGATCGTTTTCTCCAAAAAGAAACACTGCCATTGCACCATAAATGTAAAAAAGCAAAAAAAGAAGGATGCTTACATAAAACATCGACGGCAGGCTTTTTAAAAGGCAGGAAACCAGTAGCTGAAGCTTTGGAATCGCAGAAACCAGGCGTAAAACCCTGAGGATACGGGCGAGGCGAAGAACTGGCAGGAAGGCACCGCCGATGTGTATGAAAGGCTCAAGCAGGCAGGCAGTTACAATGGCAAAGTCAAAAATATTCCAGGGGTTTTTGAAGTAATTTAGTGGACGGTTTCCTTCAGCCAAAATTTTGATCAATGCCTCCAAGGTAAAAATAATCAAAACCAAATGGTCAAGGGTTTGGAGAACTTTGGCATTCTCAATGGCAAAATTCTTGTAGGTCTGTGCACCCACTACAATTCCAGCGAGTAAAATAGTTGCGATAATGAATCGTTGAAAGAAAGAACTATTGGCAATCTTTGAACAAATTGAGCTCATTTTTCGAATGAATGGGTGAGATCCTAAGAATGATTGCTGCTATATGGCAATTCATTCAAATTAAGGATTGTTCCTACTTAAGAGGAACAAAAAAGTATAAAGAATTCAGGTCAGGAATGAATCAGGCTTGGCAAAGATTCCAATATTTCAGAGCACCCTTTCTTGACTAACTCAATAATGGAATCATATCGATCAGACACCTCAGTCGCGTCATCGATATCAAAAGGATCTGGAATGTAAGTCAGATCATCTGCGTTTAAAAAATCACTGATAGGTAGAACTTTTCCTCGGATGTAAAAGGTGCGGGACTTTGTATATTGTTTGCTTTCTGAATCCAGGGGAATGATCAAGTTTGCGGCTGATAATTCAGAAGTGTTTGCTCTGCGGGAATGCCCAGAAAGTTCAAAACCCTGAAGGCTGGCACGATGCACCATTCTTTTATCGAACGAACAGAGATCGTAGGCTTCAGAAATCCCCCTTGCGGAAGGACGGATACTGCCAAAATGATCAGATTGATGAAGCATTCCACGCATTACCTCTCTGGCAAGTGGAGCTCTGGAAATACCTCTTTTGCTTAAAAATAAAATGCTTGTAATCCCAGGAGAGAAATAAGGGGTTTCGTTTCTCGCCAACCCAGAAGTTTTTTTGCCAATTACTTCGCCAACCAAAGTTTCCAGAGAAGAAATTGATTTATCCGTAATTTTTCCTCTGAACTTCTTGAAAATATTTGATGTATCTTTGCTGTTGTCAGTGTTGTTCATTTGCTGTCCGCCGTTTTGAAAAGTTAAATATAATATCTTAATGTCACGAAATTAGGAAGCTTGTTCGACATTTTTGTAAAAGAATATGCTAACCATCTAGCTGATGTTGGCAAATTTCGTGCCAAGCTTTTGTCATGAGTGATAAATGTTTATAAATTTTCAGATCATAAGAGTCATCCTGACCCACTCTCACAACTTGTAGGGAAAGAAGTTGATGATCTACCTTAGCAGAGCAACGGCTCGTTTGACTGCATCCGCAAAATGGTTCGCCTCGTCAATGGTGTTGTACATGGAAAAAGATGCCCGGGCAGTTGCCTCAACTCCAAGCCTTTCCATAAGAGGCTGGCAGCAATGGTGCCCGGTGCGCGTGGCAATTCCCTCGGCATCCAAAAGAGTGGCCAGATCATGAGGATGAACTCCTTCAATGGAATAACAGAATACACCTGCTTTATCAGTAGTTGTTCCATGCTCAATCAAGCCATCGACTGAGCTGAGTTGATCTCTTGTTCTGGTTAATAAGCTTTTCTCATGTTCATTCACCAATTCAAATGGAATGCTTTCCAGGTAACTGATTGCTTTTCCCAGACCGATGGCATCTGCCACATTTGGTGTGCCGGCTTCAAATCGCTGAACTCCAGATGCGTAGGTGGTCCCACTAAAACTGACCTGATCAATCATATCTCCACCACCTTGATAAGGAACCATTGATTCAAGGAGAGAACTTTTTGCATAGACCACGCCGATTCCCATAGGGGCAAAAAGTTTATGTCCGGAGAAAACAAAAAAATCGCAGCCTAAAGCATGTATGTCTACTCTTTTATGAGGTACCGATTGAGCACCATCTATCACTACCTTTACTCCATGCTGGTGAGCTTTTTCAACGATTTCTTCAAGCGGATTAACGGTGCCAAGCACATTGGAAATATGGCAGAGGGAAAGTAATTTCGTTTTATCCTGCTCAAGGAAACCATAGAGGCTTTCTAGGTCAAGTGATCCATCGGTTAATATAGGGACAACTTTGATCTCAATACCTTTGGCTTCAGCAACCATCTGCCAAGGAACGATGTTTGCATGGTGTTCCATCTCACTGAGAATAATTTGATCCCCCGCTTTTAAAAATGGTTCTGCAAATGACCGGGCAATAAGGTTTAATCCTTCAGTGGCACCACGAACAAAAATAATTTCGTGGGATGTTACGCCTAACCAATTTGCCACTTTTTCTCTGGCACTATGGTAGAGGTTCTCGGCATCCTCAGCCAATTCATAGACTCCACGATGCACATTGGAATTCGAGAATTTGTAGTAATCTGAGATTGCATCAATTACAACCTGAGGCTTTTGAGAACTGGCTGCATTATCAAGGTAAACGAGTGGTTTGCCTCGATTTTTGCGTCCGAGAATGGGGAAATCTCTCCTGATTTTATGGGGATTGAATAGTTCTTCTGACATCTTAGTGCACTTACCCGATGGTCACATGATTAAACCACCAATCAAAGCGGCTTGCGATACGCAAATTCAAGTCATGGAGAAAGATCAATATATGATCTTAGCATTCGGTAATGCTTTTCTTAAAGATTCCGCTCCTGATTCCGTCATTTTAGAACCCCATAAATAAATCTCTTCCAGATCTTTTAATCGGGCAAGGTCTTTAACCGCTCCATCGGAAACTTCTGTCCCAGACAAATTAAGGTAACGGAGATAGGTCAAATCTTTCAGCTGTTTGATTCCATTATCTCCAACCTTTGTATTCCTGAGTCCTAGCCAGGTAAGGTGCTTCAT
>JAYQBI010000023.1:0-13726 GCA_038137235.1 Opitutales bacterium
GATTTCTTTTAAAGAATCAGAAACGAAAAAAAACCTTCAAAATAATTGAAAAGCTAACTCATGTATTTTTGTACAGTTCACAAAGATAATCCATTGCGCTAATGTATCCCCAATGCCCCATTCCTGCGATTACAGCATTGGATACACCTGATATTAAGGATTTGTGCCTAAAATCTTCTCTGGCATGAATGTTTGATAAATGTACTTCAATGGTATCGAGACCTGAGGCAACCACCGCATCCCTCAAGGCGACGCTTGTATGGGTAAATCCTCCAGGGTTGAGAATTAATCCCTTAAATCCGGAATCTGCCCATTCGTGGATCTTGTCAATCATCGAACCTTCATGATTCGATTGGTAAGTATCCATTTCTAGGTCCATCGATTTTGCCTTGGCTACAACCATTTCCTCGATTTGAGCAAGAGTCATTGAACCGTAGATTTCAGGTTCTCTTTTCCCTAACCGATCAAGGTTAGGACCGTTTAATAATCCTATTTTGAGCATACATTTTAATAAATATTAAACCTTTAGATTTCGCAATTCCTGATTCACAAAGGGCATTGTGTGTCTACGAATTCGAAAGGTATATCAAAGGTCTCAGCAACTTCCTGTGCCAGTGCTATGACTCCAAAAGTTTCTGTCGCATAATGGCCACAGGTGTAGATATTTAACTTCATCTCCTGTGCTAAATTAAAATGGTTTTGTTTGAGTTCACCCGTTATGAATGTATCAACTCCATTCCTTTCGAGTTCATCAATGGCGCTTTGGCCCGAACCAGTTAGAATCGCCACTTTGCTTGGTCGTTCTGGGCCGAATTCCATACTAATCATACCGGCAGGAAATAATTCTTCTAAGGATAATCTTAGTTCATCTCTCGTTTTTACAAACTTTGTAATAAGTACGATATCATTTCCCTCGTAATTTAAAAATGTACCTGCTGGGGATAATGCTAATTTTGAGGCAAGAATTGCGTTATTTCCAATCTCTTTATGACAATCCAACGGAAGATGTGATCCATACACAGCAAGATTGTGGTCTATGCAGTGTCTGATTTTTTCATAATTAACCCCCGTGAGTGGGGCAGGGGGAGTCCAAAAAAGCCCATGATGAACGATTAGAAAATCGATTCCTTTTTTGGAAGCTAAACTAAATGGAATCAATCCAGCATCAACTGCAGCCCCCACCTTGCTGACTCTTCCATCATTCTCTACCTGCAATCCATTGAGTGAACCTGGGAAATCTTTAATTTTATCGATAGATAAGCGTTGATTACAAAAGTCTACAAGTTTTGTTAGTGATGGCATGATTACTTACTAAAACACACTATCCGAGGTAATCTATGAAATAAACTAAATTCAAAAGTGTTTTATATTGCCATTATTAGAAATTTCGCCATTATGATGGCTCTTCTGTAGCAGGGTGGAGCAGTCTGGTAGCTCGTCAGGCTCATAACCTGAAGGTCGCAGGTTCAAATCCTGCCCCTGCTCCCAAAATTCTAATCCTCAACCAAAAACTAAAAGAAAATTATTTCTCCCGTCCACTCGTTCGGGGCGGGCTTTGAACCTACATCATTATGAACGTTTCTGTAAAAGATCTTCTCGATGCCGGCGTGCATTTCGGGCATCAAGTCCGTCGCTGGAATCCAAAATCAAAACCTTTCGTCTACGATAACAGGCATGGGATTTCCATTATCAATTTGGAAAAAACCTATGATTTGCTTGAAAAAGCTGCTCAAGCCATTGAAGAAGTGGTGGCATCCGGCAAGCAAGTTCTGTTAGTTGGCACGAAAAGGCAAGCGATTGAACCTATCCGTGAACTTGCTGCATCCACCAGTATGCCTTTTTGCGTGAACCGTTGGATGGGAGGAACACTTACCAATTACGAGACTGTCTCTGCAAGTATTGCAAAATATAAAAAGTATCTGCGGATGGAGGAAGATGGCAGCTTGGACAAAATGCATGGTAAGGAAAGTGCCGCAATTAAACGACAAATGGCACGCATGAACCGTGATTTTGAAGGATTGCTAAACTTACAGGGATTACCCGGGGCAATTTTTGTGATCGATTCTTTTAATGAATCAATCGCCGTGGCTGAGGCTAACCGTTTGAAAATCCCTGTAATTGCTCTGGTTGACAGCAACTCTGATCCCTCCGTGCTTTCTCACCCTATACCGGGAAATGATGATTCCACCAAGTCCATCCGTATCATCGTTGATGTAATTCTTGATGCAATTCAGTCCGGTGCTTCTAAACGCGTGCAGACTCCTACAAAACGTAAGGATATCACGCCGGTTGCTCAGGAACCTGACTTTCTAGACCACGAAGATGAACCCGAAGTTACCCTGCCCGAAGGATATGAAGAAATGGACTTTGACGAGAAAAGAAAGACCGATTCTGCAGAGGAAACCAGCGAGAAAGAGGGAGCCGTTTCTACCTCAGAGATCAGTGAGCAGTCTGAAACAGATAGTGCACAATCTAGTGAATCTGTAGTTGATGATTCCCCAGTGGATAATTCCAGCGAAGAGGCAACTCAGGAGTCTGAACCTGTGGCTGAAAAAAAATAAATTTCCACCTAAATACCAAATTTTATTACTTAGATTACAATGAGCATATCCAAAGACGATGTGATGTCCCTGCGCGACAAAACCGGTGCTGGACTAATTGATTGCAAGCGTGCCCTAACTGAGAGCAATGGCAATATGGACGAAGCGGTTTCCATTCTTCGCAAGAAGGGCGTAGCCACTGCGGCAAAAAAGTCTGGTCGTAGTGCGAGCGAGGGAATTATTGCCCAATCCATTTCATCTGATCGATCCCGGGGAATTCTCGTTGAGGTAAATTGTGAGACTGACTTTGTGGCAAAAAATGATGATTTTGTTGTCTTTGCCCGTTCAGTTGCCGGAGATTTACTCGAGAATCCTGATGCTGACTTGGAGGAGAAAAGAACCGAGCAAGTCGCTAAAATCGGAGAGAATATTCAAATTTCCAGGTCTCAATCCCTTTCCCCCGAGTCCAACGGTTTAGTTGAGTCTTATGTGCACACTGGTGGCAAGGTTGCGGTCTTGGTATCAATTGGTTCTGACTCTGCTGATGTATCATCAAGTGAACAGGTTGCTACTTTAGCCAAAGATATTTGTATGCACATTGCAGCAACTTCACCCGTTTGTGTATCCCGTGAAGAAGTTCCTGCTGATCTCGTTCAAAAAGAGAAGGAAATTGCTCAGGCACAAGCCGAGGGCAAACCACCTCAGGCAATCGAAAAAATAGTGACTGGAAAGCTGGATAAATACTATGCTGGTGCCTGCCTGCTCGAACAGCCTTTTGTTAAAAATCCGGATCAATCTATTCAACAATATGTTGAGGGCGTGGGCAAAGATGTAGGTTCTTCCTTGAAAGTTGAGAAATTTCTACGCTTTCAAGTTGGAGAAAAATCCTAATTTTTGTATTCACTCTTCCCGAACCAGTTACTCAACCGGTTCGAAATTTTTTAGGAATTCAGCAGCCATGTGCTTCCGCATGCACCGCTATAAATAAGTAGGAGTAAGATTCCCTCTTTTTTGTTCAGGGTTTTTCCTTTCAACCAAAATGTGAACAGAAAAGTGATGATTAATAAAAAGAGGTAATCAATCCATGGATTGGGTGATCCACTGCGAACCGGCCCCATTAAGCCAGCTAGTCCACCAATCAGGGAAATATTAAAAAGATTGGATCCTACAATATTTCCCAGCAGCATAGATGTTTCTCCTTTTCGGAGAAGGCTGATTGAGGCGGCTAATTCTGGCAGGCTTGTTCCAATTGCCAACAGAGTAAATCCAATCAATTCCTCGGGCACTCCAGCGAGTTGAGCAAGGTTTTTGGACCCATATACCAGAGAGTCCGCTCCAACCCATAAGGAAGCGGTAGAAATAATCAGCATGATGATAGATAGACCAAGAGGAATGCTCGAAGTATTGAAAGTTTCGGATTTCTGCCTTTCAATGGATCTTTGTTTTTTGCCTAAGGCGTGAAGGGTGATTAACAAGATGTATGACAGGATAAAGCCAAGCAAAAGTAAACCTGCGAGAAGTCCTATTTCCTGGTTGGGAGAGAGATAAAGAAAAGCACAAAAAACCAAAGTAACTAAGACCAGGCATAGGCGTTGGGTAGAAGATACAGCGTCTTTGGTGGGAATGGTTCCAAGCAAAAGAGCGATGCCAAGGATCAGCCCAACATTTGCAATATTTGAACCCATTATATTCCCGAGGATCAGACCGGGTGAATCACTCCGCAATGCAGAGACAGAAGTAAAGAGTTCCGGAGTGGATGTGGCAATTGAAACAATGGTCAGTCCAATTACCACGGGAGGTATTCCAATCAAACCAGCCAAATTTGAACTGTGGTCGCTTAACCAGTCCCCTCCTTTGATAAGAAGGTAGAATCCAATTATTATGCAAAGGCTAAGAGATAAAAAATAAAGCCCTGGAGAATTATTAAACCATGGAGAAATCCAATTATCTAGTAACTCGTACATCTATGAAAAGGTGAATTAGGGTGGATGTTGGAATGTGAAAGGCAAGTAGATTCGATTTTACATCTCCATCCGCCCTTGACTTGACGGTTTATTCCTACATCTTTTTTCCCCTTGCGCGCGAACAAGAAGAAAATGAATTCCACTGAAAAATTAAAAGATACCTTAAATCTTCCCAGAACTGACTTTCCCATGCGTGCAAATGCAGTGGAAAGGGAACCAGCCCGCATGAAGCACTGGGAGGAATCGGGTCTTTATGGGAAAATGCAGAAGAAAAATCATCAAGGAAAATCTTTTGTACTTCATGATGGTCCACCCTTTACCAACGGGGATGTTCATGTTGGCACTGCCCTGAACAAAATCCTGAAGGATTCAATTTTACGTTACAAAAATGCAAGGGGTTTTTGCACTCCTTACCTACCTGGCTGGGATTGTCATGGCTTACCCATCGAGCATAAGGTAACGAAAAAACTTCGGGCATCCAAAAAAGAGTTTACTTCCGTTGAGTTGCGACAGGAATGCGAGGAATTTTCCAAAGGTTATATCGAAACTCAGCGAGCTCAGTTCAAGCGGTTGGGCGTGCTGGCAGACTGGGAAAATGAATACCGCACCATGAATCCCTCTTATGAGGCTGAGATTATCCGTACTTTTGCGGACTTTGTGGATCAAGGACTCGTATACAGGAGTAAAAAACCAGTCTACTGGTCAATCCCCTGCCAGACTGCACTTGCAGAGGCGGAAATTGAATATCAAGATCATGTCAGCCCATCTATCTATGTACGCTTTCAAATTAATGGCGAAGTAGACAACGAATACCTTGTAATTTGGACTACCACCCCTTGGACATTGCCAGCTAACCTTGCTGTGGCGGTACATCCCAGAGAGACTTATTGTGAGATTAAGACTGGTGGTGATACATATTGGATTGCTCAACCAAGGGTGGAGGCATTCACTAAGGAATGTAGCTTTTCAGATTATTCGATCGGGCGAACTTGTGCGGGCCAGGATTTATCGGGTAGGGTGACCCGTCATCCTTTTATCGATAGGGAGAGCAGGGTGGTTTCCGCCGAGTATGTGACCATGGATGCAGGAACGGGTTGTGTACATATTGCGCCGGGTCATGGCCTGGATGATTATCTAACTGGTCTTGAACACGGATTGGAAATTTATTGTCCGCTTGATGATGGCGGGAAGTACTTGGACGACGGACAAATTCCACCCGAACTAGTTGGTGTTTCCGTTTTGGAAAAGCAGGATGGTTCGAAGGCTAATCATGCGGTTCTTGAGATTCTCAGGAAAGGTGATGCATTGCTTGCACTAAAAGAGCACCATCACCAATATCCGCACTGCTGGAGAAGTAAGTCCCCTGTTATTTTCAGGGCGATGGATCAGTGGTTTGTTGCCCTAGATAAGGAGAATTTGCGCCAGCGTTGCCTGGATGGATTAAAAGATGTGTCTTTTACTCCAGAGTGGGGAAGGAACCGAATTCATGGGTTCCTCGAAGCACGTCCTGATTGGTGCATTTCCAGGCAGCGATCATGGGGGGTTCCAATTCCTGTATTCTTTGATGAGGATGGAAATGCATTACTTGATTCAAAGCTTATCCATTTTCTGGCAGACAAGATATCAAATGATGGCTGTAACCTTTGGTTTTCCAATAGTGCAGAAGAATTGTTGGATGGGTTTGAACTGCCAGATCCATGGAAAGACCGAAAATTGACCAAGGGCAATGATACCCTTGATGTTTGGATAGATTCAGGATGCAGTCATCGGGCTGTTATTCATAAAAATGATCATATTGGATGGCCTGCAGATTTGTATTTGGAAGGAAGTGACCAGCATCGAGGCTGGTTTCAAAGCTCTTTGTGGACCAGCATAGTTTCTACCAAGGAACCACCTTACCGTAGAATTCTCACTCATGGATTTGTGGTAAATGGGGAAGGTAAGAAAATATCAAAAAGCGATGGGAAGCCTCAGACTGCAGACTCCTATGTTACGAAATATGGTGCGGATGTTCTCCGGCTTTGGGTATGCTCCGAGGATTTTCGAAGAGATATCCCCCTGTCCGATGAAATCTTAGATCAAGCCGTTAGGGCTTATCGTACCTTACGAAATACCATCCGTTTTCAACTCGGTGCATTGCATGATTTTTCCCGTGACCACAACAGGGTGGATGTTGATCAGATGTCTCCGATCGATTTATGGGTCCTTTCCAAAACAAATGATCTAATCTGCGAAGTTACTGATGCTTGCGAGAATTATGAATTTCACCGTGCGATTCAGGCTTTGAACCGTTTTTGTTCCGGGGTTCTTTCATCCACCTACCACGATGTGATTAAAGATAGGTTGTATACTCTTGGCACAGACGATCCTCTTCGGAGATCCACCCAATCGGCAATTTTACTAGTATTTGAATCCTTGCTAAAATTGATTGGACCTTTTACTCCGTATATCGCGGATGAGGCATGGGCTTTTGGTCAGACTGGAAAAGAATATGGTGAAGATTTTCTTTGCCTTCAGGAATGGCCGGTTCCTACAGAATTAGGATCAAGATGTTCCATTGTTAAGGATGTGCAAACCTTGCTTGACCTTAAAGACTCACGTGTCAATGAGGCCCTTGAATCTCTCCGGGTGAAAAAGGAGATTGGGCAGTCCCTGGACGCTGAAGTTGAATTGCAGCTTAGTAAAGAAAGTAAAATTTCTGAGATTCTAAACCGTATGTCCACCGATGAATTAGCTGAATTATTCATTGTCTCCTCTGTCGTTGTTTCAAACTTGGCGGATTCCGAATCTGATCGAGTGGTGGCACGACATGCACCTGGGGTGCGATGTCCCCGAAGTTGGCGATGGGTTCCTCAACTGATCAAAGTGGAACCATGGGGAGAGGTTTCCCCGCGTTGTGCTGAAGTGCTTGCCAACTTTGATTGAAATACTATCCTCCCGAAAATCTATTTCTTATGACTGCGAAAAAGAATGCCCCTGCCACATCCCGTGGAAAATCAACTAAGCCCGCTGCCAAGAAACCAGCGGTGAAAAAAGCGGTAGCCAAACCAGCAACTACGAAAAAGCCTGCTCCGGCAAAAAAAACTGCAGCAAAGAAAGAAAAGACCAAGCCCGCTGCCAAGAAACCAACGGTCAAAAAACCAGCAACTGCGAAAAAGCCTGCTCCGGCAAAAAAACCAGCAGTTAAGCAGGAAAAGACCAAGCCTGCTGCCAAGAAATCAGCGGTGAAAAAATCGGTATCCAACCCAGTGGCAGCCAAGAATGCAGCGGCAGCCAAAAGTACTGTTAAAAAAGCAAAAACAAAGTCAGTCGCCAATAAAGCATCTGCAGTAGCCAAGTTGCGTGAGATTGCTGCTAAAACGGTCAATCTTCAAGAGTCGAAAGATGAGAAAGCTGATAATACCGGATTTTCTATTGAAGATGTGCGCTCATTGCTATCCTCGAGAAAAAAATCTGCTAGTAAGAAGGTTGAACAAAAAGCGGTTGAAAAAGTTGTAGAAAAGAAAAAGGAAGCAAAGAGTAAGTCTAAGGTTTCAAAAGTTAAAAAGATAACCAGTGCTTCGATTGATGATATTTTAGGGTTTGGAGTACCCACAATGAATGTAAAACAGGTACGGCGTGATGAATCCAAGGTGCCCAAGCAATGGGTTCCATATTATCAAGCCCTTCTTTCTATGAGAAATGCACTGAAGGGCTCGCTTGGGGAACGATCCAATGAAACAATCGGTGCTTCAGCACGTGAATCGGGAGAATTATCGCTCAATTCTAGCGATGCGGGCACAGAAACTTTTGACCGGGATCTTGCCCTATCAATGGTTGCCAACGATCATGAAGCCCTTGAGGAAATCGAGGATGCCATTGATCGAATCTTTGATGGATCCTACGGTACCTGCCAGCAAACAAATAAACCAATTAATAAAAGTCGCTTACGTGCTGTACCCTTCACCCGTTTTTCTTTGGAGGGGCAAAATTTATTTGAGAGCAGCAATAGGAAAGATCGGGATCAGAGTACGGGTAGTTTTGCTACCATATCTGATTCTACAATGGGTGAGGACGAGTAAGAGTTTATTTTTTTGATTCACCAAAATTTCAATAGCGGTTTTGGGTAATTTTTCTCGTTTTTGGATCCTTGCAATAGGGGTCTTCAGCTTAGATCTGGCGACCAAGCATTGGGTGGTGGAGCGTGCAGTTGAATTAAGAAGAAATCCGATCACGGTTTTGGATTTTATTGAAGGTCCCAATGTGTTCCTTGAAATCACCTATGTTACCAATCCGGGGGCGGCGTGGAGCATGTTTTCTGATTACCCTAATGCATTAACCGCACTTGCTGCGATTGCGCTTTTGGCTATTTACTTGTTTAGAAAGCAATTGGAACTGCATACTTTCCAAGCCCAATGGATATTTGGTGGAATTTGTGGAGGAATTATGGGAAACCTTGCTGACCGCCTCTTTAGAACTCCGGCAGAAGTGGTAGATTTTATTGATGTTTATCTACCTTACTTTGATTACGACTACCCGGTTTTTAACATCGCTGATTCGGCATTATGCATTGGTGCGATTGCCTGTGGTATTGTAGGCTTTTTTGATTCCCGAAAAAATACTAGGGATAAATACAGGAATGAGCTGAGCGACACTCAGTCCGATCGCAATATAAAAGAATAATTACTCAATGTTGGAAATTTGTTCGCGTATTTTTTCCAACTCTACTTTTGCGTTAATTGCAAGTTGTGAGCATTCTGGGCGGGCTGATTTTGATGCCAAGGTATTAAACTCACGTAGAAGTTCCTGAGTAATAAATTCAAGTTTTCTGCCAACAGGGTTTGATGCATTAAGGCAGTCAATGAATTGCACAACATGACTCTTGATTCTGGTTAGTTCTTCTGAAACATCGGATTTGTCGGCAAAAATTGCAACCTCTCGCCCTATTTTTTCATCATTGTCTGAAAAGTCTAGCCCCCACTCCCGCAACCGGTTGAGCAATTTATTTTTCCACTCCAGGCTCATTCCCTCGGTGCGTATTTCCAACTGCTTGGTCAAGTCGCTTAGTTGATTGATCCTGGACTGCAAGTCGGTCTCCAGAGCATTTCCCTCTGATATGCGCATTTCAATCATTTCATCCAATGCAAGATTTGTTGCATTTAATAATGAGTCTTCAATTGATTCAGCAGGTGGAATCAAAGATTGATCATTAACAGATGAAGCAATGCGGTAAACGATCTCAGGAGTAGCATTAAAGGGTATATTTTGAGAGGCACAGTAATTCTTTAAGTTTTCAAGTTCCTGAGTCACCAGGGACTCGTTTTGCCAGACGCTGGTTTCTGTGCCATGAAAATGATCAAGGTTTGCCACCATACGAATTCTGCCACGATTTATTTTTTCACCCACCAACTTGGTAATTTTTCGCTCAAGGATTTGCCATTCTCTTGGAAGGTTAAAAACTATTTCGAATCCACGTTTATTGATCGAAGAAATTTCAACCGATCCACAAAATCCGGAAACTTTAATGGGCGCCTGCCCATAACCGGTCATACTTCTCATGAAATTTTCATTTCAGGCAATCCGGTAACTCCCATAACCCGAGCTGCCTCCATGGCATCCTTGTCTCCGCGTCCACTCAAATTTACACAAATTATTTGATCGGAATTCAGCTTCGAAGCTCTTTCAATTGCATGAGCCAAACCGTGGGAAGTCTCCAAAGCGGGTAAGATTCCCTCTACGCAGGAAAGTTTTCGAAAGGCACTAAGGGCGGCATCATCTCCAGCATGAGCGAATTCAATGCGCCCCATATCTTTGTAATAGGCATGTTCGGGACCAATTGCTGCATAGTCAAGTCCAGCGGAAACTGAATGGGTCGGATTGATCTGGCCATCTGAATTTTGCAGAATCCAAGTTTTACAACCCTGCAACACCCCGAGTTTGCCACCTTCAAAGCGGGCGGCATGTTCGCCCTCATTCAACGATCTTCCGCCAGCCTCCACCCCAATCAGCCGAACATTGGGCTCATCAAGAAAATCGAAAAAGAAGCCAATGGCATTACTTCCTCCACCCACGCAGGCAATCATCTCGTCTGGCAACCTTCCTTCAATTTCCATGAACTGCCTTTTTGTCTCTTCACTGATTACCCGATGAAAGTCCCTAACCATGCCGGGGTAGGGATGTGCCCCAAGTGCGGAGCCAAGAATATAGTGTGTCGTTCGCACATTGGTCACCCAGTCACGCATTGCTTCATTGATGGCTTCTTTTAAAGTTTTACTTCCCGCTTCAACCCCATGAACCTCTGCTCCACTCAATCGCATTCTGAAAACATTAAGAGCCTGACGTCTCATATCTTCAGCTCCCATGTAGATTTTACATTCCATTCCAAACTTCGCACAAACTGAAGCAGTTGCGATTCCATGCTGTCCGGCTCCAGTCTCGGCGATAATTCTCTTTTTGCCCATTCGCTTGGCAAGGAGTGCCTGGCCAAGTGCATTGTTGATTTTGTGGGCACCGGTATGGAGAAGATCTTCTCTTTTTAGGTAAATTTTTGCCCCCCCTATTTCAGCGGTTAATCGTTCGGCAAAGTATAGTTCGGTGGGCCGTCCAGCAAACTCCTTGAGCAGTCGTGATAATTCAGTCTTAAAGGATGGATCATTTTTTGCCTCAAGGTATGCATCATTAAGTTCGCTTAATGGGTGGTAGAGAGTTTCGGGAACATAACTCCCACCATAGGGGCCAAACCTACCCAACGCATCGGGTAGTGCAAAGCGGTCATGAGGATATGATGGAGATGGCGAATCGATTGAGTCTAATGAAGTCACATCGTACAGAATAGGTACGGATTTGCTTGCGACAACCCAAGAAGTAACGGAAATAAAGTTAGTAGCCTTTCTTTATGATATGTTCTGAACTACCAACCATTATTGTGCCCGCCCGCTTGGCATCTACTCGATTCCCGAACAAGCTACTGGCTGATGCGCACGGAAAGCCATTAATTTTGCGCACTGCTGAACGTCTCAAACGCGAAGCACCAGAGTTTGAACTTTTCTTTGCTGTGGACGGGGACGAATTGTTTAATCTGTTAACTGAGAACGGTTTCTCATGTGTGCATACCCAGGCTGAATTACCATCGGGAACTGACCGGATTGCCCAAGCAAATCAATCCCTCCAGCGTAATGCAGTGATCAATGTACAGGCGGATGAGCCCCTCGTATGTCGTGAACATTTACTTGCCTTGGTTGAAGGGCTGCAAAAAGACGGTGCGGATTTGGCAACCCTGGCAGTTCCCTTTAAAAAAATTGATCACTTTAATGATCCGAATCAGGTAAAAGTCGTGCTCGATAGAAATGGATTTGCACTTTATTTTTCAAGGTCTCCCATTCCGTTTGACCGTGAAGGAAAAGAGTCTTCATTTGCTGGTGCGCTCAAACATCTTGGCATGTATGGGTATAAAAATTCATTTTTAGAAAAATTTTCGTCAAGTAGGCAGGGCAAACTTGAAATGATAGAAAAGCTTGAGCAACTGAGGGCTCTAGAAATGGGGTTCCGAATATCTGTAGAGGTTGTAAAATTTGATACCGTTGGGGTCGATGTACCCTCAGACTTAAAAAAATTAAATTTTGCCTAGGTTAAAATTGCATGAATTGGCAAACTTCCAGGACTATTCATCGATATGTGCTAAAAGAAATCCTTCTGGTTACAAGCCTCAGTACCTTAGCACTTTGTGCACTTTTGTTATACGCAAACCTAACCAAGCATGACGAAGCTCTCCTTCAGGCACTTTCCTCATCACCCAGTGCCTTAATCGAATTGATTTCGTTATTGTTGCCATACGCATTATCTATGGGTTTGCCATTCGGCTTTAGCCTCGCGGTACTTTTTTGTGTGGGTCGCTGGGCATCGGATAATGAATTAACCGCTTTGGATTCCCTTGGAATTAACCCTTCAGGGTGGAAATTTACAATCTATGGATTATCCCTTGTGATTTGCCTGATTTGTTGCGGTGCTTCCCTGATATGGGCTCCCCTTGCCCGTGCTCAATTTGATGAGCGGAAAAGAGAGTTGGCTTGGGAGAATTTAAGTGCATTGGCAGACCGTGGATACGAATTTGAGGTCCCATTACAGGCAAACTTAAAAACCGCGGGTATTGATGGTCTAGCAGGCTTAATTGGTGAGGAAGTGAAAAAAGTAAAATTAAGTGTCGGGTCGGCTGATGGGGCAGAGTGGTACAACTTACGAATCCAGTTAGTGGATAATAAGGAAAACTTTATCGCTATCATTCATGCGAAATCCGCCCGGGTTACAACTGGGCATGATCTTTCGGTTGCTCAGCTTGAATTGTCTGGAATTGATGTACAGATGCTTGATTCCAAGAAATTTAATCCTTCTCCCAGCGACCGTTTCATCTCGTTTGAACAATGGAAACAACCTCTTGAGCTTTCCCTGAATTCTGAAACTAGGATCGTAAAAAGCCCAAAAAAAATACCGGTTTACGAATGGGCATTTTTCAGAAATTCAAGTTTGGAACTCTCGGAGTCAGAATGGGCACACCTGAACAAAAATTTTGTTCTTGGATGTTCTCCCTTTTTCCTATCTTTTTTGTTGGTTCCACTAGGAACTTTCAGTGGGAAAAAAGATAAATCAGGTAACTTGTTTTTAGGCGTTTGTGTATGCCTGTGTTTTTACCTGATTGGTTATGGCTCATCCAATCTTCTGGGAAATCAAGGATTTGGGTGGTGGGTACCCGCAATCCTTACTTTTTTTATACGGAGTTGCAAAAAAATGATTTTCAAAGACTTGTGAAAAATTTTAGCGTTTTTTATTTTGTGAGTTTATTAATGAATAAAACTTTCTTGTAACATTTCTTAAAGTATCGCTAATATAATGATGAGCCCTTTACTTAAGATACTATCAGCCATGTTCAGATTATGAATCATTTGCATTTCCCCTGTGTTGTTTTTTTATTTGGATTAATTTTGTCATTTTCTCTACCTTCTACTTCCCTCGGAGAAGTTGGTGGAATAAGTGGCGGGACCCGTGTGACTGTTTCTGCTGGTACTGCCACCTCTCCAACTTACAGAATTATTACCGCGGCTTCTGATAAATCACCAGTCTTTACAGGTGCAGTCAGTTCAATTTCTGGAAATACAATCTCATTTGATTCAACAACTGATGATGATAATGTAACCGTTACTCCCTTTGAAACCGGTGCATTCGATAAGGATGCACAAGTCCCTGTCATCA
>JAYQBI010000024.1:0-13596 GCA_038137235.1 Opitutales bacterium
TAAGTTGCCTAAGTTTGCAAACTTCGTCCACAATGGGATGGGTTTTCCATACGGGTAATAAATCTCCGATAAATGAGTTGGCTAAGTTAGTTTTAGATGAGATTTCAAGTAGCCGAATTACAGCATCTTCATAAGAAAGTTCCTTAGGGAGAGAGAGAGGTTCAGAAAAAAGGTTATCCTTAGAAAGGTGGGAAAACAGACCGCGTAAATCATCCAAACCCACTTTCGACAGCATGTTTTCAATCTCTTTCTCGGTAGCGGAGATATAATGACGGCAAACTTCCCGAGGGTGCTCAACCGGATTGTAAGGCAGGTCGCTTAGAATTGAAATTTTTTGTCCGTCGGAAGGATTCGAAATACTCTTGCTCATATTTTCAAATTAGACATGGGCAAAAGATTGAGGAACGCAAAAAAGTTCACGTTCACAAAAGGTTTTACTTCCCGAAATTTATAGCTACCAGAACTGATTTAAGAGTTAAGGATTAACCGGACGACCATGACTCCAGAAATTTCTTTCGATTACTATTCCCTCAACATCAAAAAAAACTTCTTCGCCATGCAAGCGACCATTTAGTAGATTGACCTCACCTTGAGCATTTCCATTCTGATCAACAATCCTCATGCTGCCAGTGAATGGAACTCCGTTTTTTTTGAAACTTACAGTGTCGATTCCATCGATTAGGTCAGTAACAAAGATATTTTCCGCTTGGGCAACCGTCCCAATCCAGTCAGGTTCTTCCGCTTCATCAGTTTTATCATCGTTGGATTTTTTCTTTCGTCCTTTTAGCTTATCAAATTCAACTTCTTTGCTTTGTTCTGTGAGTTCAAGTTGTTCAGCAGGTAAATTTTGTGAGCCACTGCCCTTGTCTGTTTTAAGTGATGTGTCCTCATGAGGAGGTTCAGCTTGTTTTAAACCTGAGGAGGAAGAGGGTGCAGTCTTCCGAGAAACATCAGTTTTTTGATCTTCTTCTAAGGCCAGATTTTCCTGGGCAGGGTCATTGATCAACTTTGCTTCATTTACTTTGGGTGAAGGAATTTCAGTTAAGGTGGGCTTTTGTGAACTTGAAGGCAAGGGGGCTGGTTTAGTGACCAGATTGCCGTATCTCCAAATTCCACTGATGATGCGACCATCAGGATATGTCAATGTGCCCGCACCATGTTGCAGGTCATCAAACCATTCGCCCTCGTAAATGACTCCAGAAGAAGAGACAAATACTCCCCGTCCATGTCGCATTCCGGATAAAAAATCCCCTTCATACCTTGATCCATCAGGCCAAAGGTAAACTCCTTTACCAGTTCGCTCGTCGTTTCTGTAATCACCGGAATAAGTTTCTCCATTTGCCCACATAAAACGGCCTTTGCCATGCCGCATGTCGTTTTTGTACTCGCCCTCATAGATCGAGCCATCAAGCCACCGGTAAACTCCTTTGCCATTTTTCTTGCCATCTTTCCCCAAGGAACCGGAATAACTGCCATCAGCGAAATCGACAGTTGAATGATGCGAAGATTTACACCCGATGAAAGTGAGTATGGTGATAAGTAAGAAAATGTATCTGGAGTGGGTCCGTATCATGTAGCATATCCAAAATGATGACTGAGAATCGGGCAAGCGTTGAAATAAAAGGAAATTAGAGCGTGAAATGTTAAAAGTTTGCCAGAATTAATGGAATTTTGACAATGATTAGGTCAGGGAGAGGTGGCAGAGTGGTCGAATGTGCCCGACTCGAAATCGGGTGTGCCGCAAGGTACCGCGGGTTCGAATCCCGCCCTCTCCGCCAGTTGTCATGATTGTGAGCCAGAGTAGTAGATATTGATTTTGTCAGCAACATCCCTGAACGATATGTCAGCAGAATAGATAAGCTTAAATTCCTCTATTGCTTTTTCGGTTTTCCCCATTTGTTCAAAGCAGCAGCCAAGTTCATAGATTGCTTCTTTTTTTCTATCATCCATAATTTGGATTTCGCTCTTAAGCACATTGAATTGCTCGATTGCGAGGTCAAAAAACTTCTTTCTGCTGTAAGAACGGCCAAGGTATAATATTGCATCAAGGCGTACTTTTGCGTTCCGTTGTGCTAGCTGAAAATGAGGAAGGCATTCATCAAAGGAGTTCTCCTCAAAGAGAAGGCATCCCAACTCAAAACGGTATCCGAAGTCGTTGGGGTACCTTTGTACCAAAGACTCGAGCTGGCTTTTTTGATAGAGTTGACGACTGGCTCTGACCTTATTTAGCCCAGAAAGCGTTTCCTCATTTTGAGGGTCTGCTGTAAGAGCGTTTTCCCACTGTTCAATCAGATCGTCATAGTAGGTGAGTGTTAACTGACGCTCCTTTTCTTCAAGGGAAACATCGCCTTTGCCCGCGTCGAGAGTGCGGGCTTGCTTAATCCAGGCAATCGCATTTTGTAGATCACCAATCCTGTGGTAATAATCACTGAGCTGTCGATAATTTGATAGATTTTCAGGCTCTTCCTGGATGAGCTTGTAAGTTTTGTTGATTAGCTCTTCAAGGCTCTTCTTGTCAGTAACTGCTTTCGCTGATTGTTCCAATGAAGCTGCTTCTTCCTTATCTTTGAGTTGATCCCGAAAATCAGTTGACCCTTCCCAACGTCCCTGATTCATCGCAACTGCAACCGATGCCTTCTTCATCAAGTCTTCTGCGTCTCCGTCTCCAGGATTAATTTCCAGTATTTTGTTACCAGTAAGAATAACTGAATCAGGGTCACCTGCTTCAAGATAAGCATGTGCAAGTTTTTTAAGTATGGCGATATCCTTTGGTTGAAATTTGATGATCGTTTCCAATGCAAATACTACAGTGCCGTGCATTCCAAGAGCATGTGCTGAATTTGCCAGCATTTCGTGAGCCATGGAATTTCCAGGATTTTTGGCAATCATGGATTCCGAGGCCTCTATGGACTTTTGAGGATCCTTATCAGTCTTTGATCGAAACATGAAGGGGGCTGTAGTTACTTTTCCGATAATTGAACCAAGGCCCTTGGTTGATTTGGCACCATTTTTTAATTGGTGTTGTCGAAGGCGCTTTCTTAACTCAAGGCAGCCTGGAGATTGTTTTAAGATAGCACTATAAATCTCGCAGGAGTAGTCAGGGTCAGATTTAAGTGCTTTGTCGGCAGTTTCGAGTTGTTTGATCTGACGGGGGTCGAGTTGAGCAATTTCAATCTCTTCAATCATTTACATCAATGGGCGGGGTTTTGAAGGATGGGCAGGGATAATTTCATGATACTTTGAAAAAGGATTCAAATTACAACGATTTTTGAATAAAATTTTTAAATAGGTTGAAAGTACTTTTAACCCAAATTTTTTCCCTACCTTCGACTAAGAGACGAATTTTTGGTTCTGTACCAGAATATCTCAGAAGAATTCTTCCATTATCTCCCACCTTACTTTGCTCGGATTTAAGAATTTCTATCAGCGTAGGAATTTCATTTATGGGAATTTTTTCACGAACCAAGAATGACTCATTCAAAGATGGCCAAAGTGAAATTTCATTTGCCAGTTCCCTAATCGTTGCGTTTGTCTCGGTCATAGCCAGCGCAATTAAGAGTGCAGCAATTAAGCCATCACCAGTGGGCAAATAATCGGTTGCAATTATGTGACCAGAAGATTCTCCTCCCCAGTTGGCACCTGCCTGGGACATTTTTAATGCCACCTGCCGATCTCCTACATCAGACCGGAGAAGATCGATACCATTTTTCAGAAGTGAGTGCTGCAGTCCTGAATTGCTGTGAATGGTGGTCACGAAAGTTGAATTACTAAGACGGCCGTTTTTTTGGGCATTGAGAGCGAGAATGCCGAGAACTTGATCGCCGTCGACCTCGACTCCCTGATTATCAATTAGGCGCACGCGGTCTCCATCGCCATCATGAGCTATGCCAAGGTCTGCACCTTTATTTTTTACAAGTTTTTGCAGGGAACTAAGGTGTTCAGATCCACATTGCTCGTTAATCAGTCCATCTCCTTGATGAATGCAAGAAACCGACGCACCCATCTGCTCAAAGATTTTTGGGGTGGTTTGAGAAGTTGCACCATTTGCGAGATCGAGCACAATTTCAAGACCACTGAATGATTTTTGAGGGAAAAGGTTGCGGACAAACGATCGATAATCATCGAGTAGGTCGAAAGGTTGGCTGGCGTCGGTTGAAGAATCAAAGCTCTGTGATTGATCAATTATTTCTTCTAGGCGCAATTCTTCTTCTAAACTGAGTTTTGTTCCATTTCTCGAAAAACACTTTATGCCGTTGTCCGAATGTTGATTATGAGATGCGGTGAGCATGACCCCAAAATCAGCTTTTTTAAATTTTACGCCAAAAGCTAGGGCAGGGGAGGGGACAACCCCACAATCAAGAACCCGAATTCCTGCAGAGTTCAATCCAATGGTGAGTGATTTTTGGAGGGAAGGGCCTGAAGGGCGGGTGTCCCTTCCCACAAGAATCATTGGGTTTGGGCCAGTGCGTTCTTTTAAAAATTTTCCGATTGCAAGGCCGACTTGCTGAACAAAACCTTCATTGATTATTTTGGACCCATAAGCTCCTCGAATACCATCCGTCCCAAAATATTTACTCATTTTGCAAAAAAATCCTGAGCCCGGGTTAACCATTTCGAGAGAGTGCCAGATTCAATGATTTGATCTGCCTTATTTACACCATCAATAATTGAGCTCACGCTCCCAGAAATCCAAAAAGCTGAAGCAGCGTTGATCACTATGCTTGCTCTTAAGCCTTTGGGGCCTCTGCCTGAAATAACTGAATCTAAAATAGATAAATTATCCTTCAAAGAACCCCCCCCCAAGTCCTCCACAGCAAAAGTTTGCTGGCTCCAATATTCAGATGAGTAAGTCTTAATTTCCCCAGTTCCGATCGTACCGTAAGGCCTTACTAAATTTGTCCCACAAGCAGTCAATTCATCCATGCCGCTCGAGCTTGTTTTATCAATTACACCATGCACAACCCATCCAGCTTTGCTGCCATTCATTTCGAGGCTATGGGCAATTTGTTCGAGGTATGATGGATTGTAGACGCCAACTATTTGGTAGCTGGGACTTGCGGGGTTGAGGCAGGGGCCTAAGCGGTTGAAAAGGGTTATCACCCCTTCTTGGGCAAGAGATTTTCGGACGGGGGCAAGGCATTTGAATGCGGGATGAAAATGCGGAGCAAATAGAAAACAGAAATTAAGATGGTCAAGGCTAGCATTTAACAATGCATCGTCTGTTAGGAGTGGTATGCCCAGAGCTTCAAGTAAATCTGCGCTTCCGCATTTTGAGCTAATTGATCTGTTCCCGTGTTTGATGACAGGTACACCTCCTGCGGCAACGATCATTGAAACGACTGTTGAAATGTTAAAACTTCCAGAGCGATCGCCTCCAGTTCCGCACAAATCAATAGCACGGGTTGAAAAATCATCCAATTTAGGACTTATTGCAAAAGACCGGAAAGACGAAACAAAAGAGGAAAACTCTTCATCGGTCTCTCCTTTTCGGGCGAGGCTTTTCAGGAAATCAGTCTTTTCGGATACAGGAACTGATTCGTCAGTTAGAAGATTAGCAGCAACTACAACCTGGTCTGATGATAGGTTATTACCAGATTCAAGGTGAGTGGTATGTTCGGTAAGTGAATTTTTCATTTTTGAAAATTTGGCAGCTTGTCAGTGAGTAACTTTTTAGGTTATGGCCTTGCCCGAGTTTCCAAACTGATCAAGTAAGAGATGCTTTGCCATGCGACAATCAAAAACCCTAATTACATCGATCATTCTTTTTCTTTCGTACCTTAATTTAGCAGCAGAAGTTGAACCGGTAACCGAGAATGAGAATTCAACCATTGAATATGGCGACGCTTTCATATTTGGATTGGTGGAGGGAGTAACTGAATTTTTGCCTATTTCATCGACTGGCCATCTAATCTTGGTTGAGGAATGGGTGCAAAGACCAGGCACTCAAGGCTCCTATCAAAAAGCCATTAATGCTTATTTGATTGTTATTCAATTTGGTGCAATTCTGGCGGTATGTATTCTTTATTTCCGTCAAATCACTTCAATTATTCTAGGGTTTTTAGGAAGGGATTCGAAGGGCAAGAAGCTTGGGCTCAATTTACTTGCTGCTTTTGCCCCTGCTGCTGCACTGGGCCCCTTTTTAGATAAATGGATTGAAGCAATATTATTTGGCGCTATTCCGGTTGGTGTTGCTCTAATTCTAGGGGCTGGCTTGATGCAGTGGGCGGAACGAAGAAAAAGAATGGAAGAAAAGGTCTGTACAACCGAGGGTCTAAATTTAGACAGCCTAACTATACGCAATGCCTTCATTGTGGGAATTCTTCAATGTGTTGCGATGTGGCCAGGGACTAGCCGATCTATGATGACAATCGTTGGTGGTTACATAGTGGGCTTATCCAGAAAGCAGGCTGCAGAATTTAGTTTTTTGCTTGGATTGGTTACCTTGTCTGCAGCCGCTGGATACAAGACTATTACGCAAGGCAATACACTTCTTGAAAATTTTAAGCTGGGACCGATGATTTTCGGTTGTGCAATAGCTGGTATTTTTGCCGCTATTTCTGTTCGATGGCTGGTTGGGTATTTAAGCCGGCATGGACTGGGCATTTTTGTTTGGTACAGGCTTGTCCTTGGTCTTTTTGTATTGGTTTACTTTGGGATAAATGGAACCTAAATGTAGATTCGGGTTTTGCATACAGTATTCTTGACGATTGCCAGCTGGAATGATTTTATAGAACTACTATGGGACAACCTAAAAGAAAACAGTCGAAGCAGCGTAGTCGTAAGCGTCGTGGAGCAAACCGCTTCAAAGCTCCATTGCTAGTCAAGGAGCCAGACGGTTCTTTTTCCCGGCCTCATCGCGTTAACCCAGAAACGGGAGAGTACCGCGGTCGCCAAGTTCTTGACTTGGAGGTTTAAGTAGTAGGTTTCACAGAGCGGCATGGGTAAGCCTGGTTCTCGCATTACCCTTGCAGTAGATGCGATGGGGAGCGACAAGGGTCCCGCAGAAATCATTGCGGGAATATCGAAGTCGGGTACTTTCGTTCCCAGAGATTTGGAATTTCAATTATTTGGTCGTGAGGAAGAACTTGGCAAGTTGGTGGAAAATGATTCTTCCCTAGCCGGTATAAATTTGTCGATTCATCATGCGCCTGAAGTGGTCGAGATGGATGAAAAACCAATTGCTGGTATTAAGAACAAGAAAAAGTCTTCCATGGCTTTAGCTCTTGAATCTCTCAAAGAAGGAGAAGCCGACGCACTTTTAAGTTGTGGGAATACAGGCTGTTTGATGGCTGGTGGTACCATTCGGCTAAGAACTCTCGATGGTGTTGAAAGACCTGCATTGTGTACAATATGGCCAGGTCGCGAAAGATACTTTACTCTTTTGGATGCTGGGGCGAATCCTCACCCAAAGCCCTTTCATATTGTTCAAAATGCTATTCTTGGATCAAATTACGCAAGGGTTGCGCTCGGGTTGGTTCGTCCTAAGGTAGGATTGCTTACTATAGGAACCGAGGAAGGTAAGGGAAACGAGCTGATACATGATGCCCACGAAATGCTCAAGGAAATCGATGGATCTATTGTTAATTATGCCGGATTAATTGAAGGTTTTCAAATTTTTGAAAATGTAGTCGATGTTGTTGTGTGCGATGGCTTTGTAGGAAATATTGTACTCAAGGCATGTGAATCGCTTAGTAAATTAATCGGCAGTTTTTTGGACGAAGAATTAAAAAGAAATGCTTTGAGAAAGACAGGAGCACTTTTGTCGATGGGTGCATTTCGGGGTTTAAAGCAAAGAATTAATCCAGAGCAGTTTGGCGGTGCCCCTTTATTGGGGCTTAATCGTAATGTAATCAAGGCACACGGATCATCCAACCGTAATCACATAAGTGGGGCGATCAAGATAGCTCTTGATTTAGTTCAGCATGATATGATTGGTCAAATGCTTGAGGATGTTAAGGGTGCAAACGAAATACTTCGTCCTTTTCACTCTTCAACTTCCTGAAATTTTATCATTTATGATTTCTGAATCTAATACGCGAATCATCGGTTTTGGGTCTTTTGCTCCAGATCAGGCAGTTGACAACGAAGAGCTTTGTAGGCGAGTTGATACATCTGACGAATGGATTCGGACGCGAACGGGGATCACTTCTCGCAGAATTGCATTAGATGACCAACCTACCAGTGAGTTGGCTTACCAAGCCGCACAGCGGGCAATAAAATCGTCAGGAATCGCTTTGTCAGAAATTGACTTGGTGTTAGTAGCGACTATTACACCTGACATGGCCTTCCCTTCCACTGCATGCCTATTACAGCATAAGCTTGGTCTGGGGAAAGTTGCATGCTTTGACCTCGAAGCTGCATGCTCTGGTTTTCTCTACGCACTTGATGTTGCCGATGCAATGCTTAGCTCAGGCAGGTATCGTAATGCTTTGGTTGTTGGTGCAGAAAAGATGTCCAGCATAATGGACTGGGAGGACCGTTCTACTTGCGTACTTTTTGGAGATGGTGCGGGTGCGGCGGTTCTCTCTAAAGTAGGCAAAGGACCTGAGTTACTAGGATTTTTTTGCGGGGCTGATGGCTCTAACCCTTCTCTGCTTTGCCAGCCGGGAGGTGGCTCTTCCAACCCGGCTAGCGTTGAAACCGTTGAGTCAAGAAAGCATTATTTGAAAATGAATGGTCGCGAAATTTTTAAGTCGGCTGTTCGGGTAATGGAGAGTGCTTCACGTGAACTGCTCGATCGGCATAATTTAAATATAGAGGATGTTGATCATGTCATTCCGCATCAGGCAAATGTGCGAATTGTGGAGAGTTTGTCACAACGGCTTGAGATTCCATTGGATAAATTTTTCTGCAATTTGGATAAATATGGGAACACCTCAGCGGCATCTATTCCTCTGGCATTTGATGAAGGCTTAAAAAATGGTCATTTCATTTCTGGGAACCTTGGTTTGATGGTCGCATTTGGTGCTGGCTTGACTTGGTCCTCAACTCTTGTTCGATTTTAATCACCAATTAATGATCCATTCCCCCATTATTGTTTTTTTACTCTTCCTTACTGCATACTCCTTGTCTGCGGTTCCCCGACCAAATTCAGACACTCGTTTAAATTCTGAAGAAACCAATCATCTTTTCCCTGGTACTGGTTTTTTTGTGAAAAATAGAGATGCCTACAATGACGAGGAAGCAAAAGCATGGTTTTTAGAGGCAATCGATCTTGAGAAAAATAATGAGGACCGAGCCGCTCTTAAACTTTTCGAAAAATTTATCAAAAGAAGATCCAACCTGATTTTAAGGCGAGAAGACAAAAAAATTATCGTTGGCCCTGAATCTATTTATCGTGCTGCAGCTATTAGAGAGAAAAACGGGGACTGGAAGGTTGCATTCGACTACCTACAATTGATTGCTAAGGCATACCCGAGTTATGACTTTGAAAAAGTTGCAGAAGCTCTACTGAGAATTGCCGAACGCTTGGCAGTTGAAAAATTACCCAAAAAATGGGGAGTTCTTCCTCGTTTCCGTTCAGGGGAGGAGGACCGCAGGCGGTTAAGCCAAATTGCTGATTTGGCACGAGGTCCCCGATTCGCTCCCCGTGCTTTAATTGTTTTGTCAGAAATTGCATTGAAGGACGACAAAGAGGAAGATGCGATTGATGCTTTGGAGCGTTTAATTAACTACTATCCAGACAATTACCTTTGTGAAAAAGCTTACTTTCAACTTGGACAAATTTACCAGCAACGAGTCTCCGGTCCGTCTTACGATCAGGGAGCAACGCTCAAAGCATTAAATTTTTATGAGGATTATCTCATTCTTTTCGAATCTCCTCCTCCGAGGGACAAGAGAGAGGCCATGCAAACATTCAATGAAAGAATTAATGGATTTAAGTATAGAAAGGATACCGCACTCCGAAGCCGGCGTGATTTAAGGCAGATCTTGGCAGCAAGTAAATTGGAAATTGGTAGCTACATTGAAAATTACGGTAAATATTTTTTGGTCAGGTGGAAAGAATTGGGCAATGGCCCGGCTTTGCAGTTTTATAATGAGGCTATTACAATTGCTCCGGATTCAGAAGCAGCAAGGGAAGCTGAAAAAAAAGTTTCTCAACTTCGAAATGAATAAAAAACCAGTCCTGTTTTCAGGGCTTACAGTTTTATTGATGGTTTTTAGTTGTTGTAGTTACAAACTAGGAAACCCCGGGGCCTTCGATGGATATCTTTACTTGATTGTGCGCAACGATTCTTTTGCTCCTCAGCTTGGTCCACTTGTTGAACAGCAGGTAAGAAAAAAATTTTTAGATTCAAAAAAATTTACGGTGACCAATTCACCACAGATGGCCGATTTTACATTGGAGGTAACCCTTAAGTCCTACGATACATCCCCTGAGAGTTTTCGTTCGGATGATACCCTTTTTGCTTCCGGTTTTGGAATGAGTGTACTCGCAGATGTGGAAATTTCCTCCAATGATAATTCACAAGAGTATAATGAAACCGTTAAAGGTTCAGCTTCTGTGACAAGGACGCAAGTGTCGACACTGCCATTGAAGGATCAAGCAATGCAATCCTTGGCCGAAGATTTGGCCAACCAGGTTTCACTTTCACTCTTGAATGCCGGTTTGTAAGTTCTATCTATAGTGACATGGAAAAGATTTTAGCTCCTTCATTACTAGCGGGAAATCATGCAGATTTGAAAAGTTCATTGCGTGAAGTTGAAGATGATGGGAGGAAATGGATACATTTGGACCTAATGGATGGCCATTTTGTACCCAATCTGAGCTTTGGTCCTCAAACTGTGGCAGATTTGCGACCTGATTCAAAACTCTTCTTCGATGTACATTTGATGCTGGAAAGGCCAGATCTTTATCTTAAGCCCTTTATCAAGGCTGGTGCCGAACTCATTACCATTCACTTGGAACCTGAATATGACCATCAGGCAGCGTTGAACCATATCCGAGAGGCTGGAGTCAGAACAGGACTGGCAATCAATCCTGATACTCCGGTGGATCTTTTTTTCCCCTATTTAGCTCAGGTAGACCTTTGCCTTTGTATGACCGTTAACCCAGGATTTGGGGGACAAAGTTTTAAAGAATATGTATTGGAGAAAGTGAGGGAACTTTCCCAAAGGCGAACATCCGGCAATCATACTTTTTTGATTGAAGTGGATGGTGGGGTGGGGCCCCAGCATGTAGAGGAATGTCTTGAGGCTGGAGTTGATGTATTTGTCGCAGGTACATCGTACTACAATTCTAGCCATGGTGAACGGGCAGAATTTGCCCGCTCCATCGGAGAAGTTGATTAAAATAAGCCGTTTATTGTAATAAACGGAGCAAGAACCAGGGCAACAACTGATATTAATTTTAAGAGAATATTAAGCGAAGGACCTGAAGTATCTTTTAATGGATCACCCACTGTATCGCCAACCACCGCGGCTTTGTGCAGTTCTGATCCTTTCCCATGGCGTTCTCCGTTAATTTCATAACCTTCTTCAACCATTTTCTTTGCATTGTCCCAAGCTCCACCTGCATTGGATTGGAAAAGTGCGAGTAGTACGCCACTAACGGTAACGCCGGCAAGCAAACCACCAAGCATGGTTGCACCTCCTCCAAAACCTACGGCAACAGGGGTGGCTATAGCTACCAATCCTGGAGCCACCATTTCTTTAATCGCAGACTGGGTGGAAATCTCCACGCATTTTCCATATTCAGCGGAGTCGATGGCATCATCAAAAGATTTCTTATCTTCATCTGACCACTCAGAGCTAGCCTTACCTTCATTTTGATTCATGATCTCGAGGGCTTTTTTCAGAGCAGGAATGCTGTGGAATTGACGACGCACTTCCTGAATCATGGACATTGCAGCACGACCAACAGCTCCCATGGCTAAAGCACTAAACAGAAAAGGAAGCATTGCCCCAACAAACAAACCTGCCATCACTTTCGGATCCATTATGTTGATAAAGGATAATAAAGTTTCTGGATGAGTTTGATTAAATGAAGCAGTAAAAGCAGCAAAAAGGGCTAAAGCTGTAAGAGCTGCAGACCCAATGGCAAAACCTTTACCAATTGCTGCAGTGGTATTGCCAACTGCATCGAGTTTGTCAGTTTTTTCACGAACCTCCTTGGGCAGTTCAGACATTTCAGCGATACCACCGGCATTATCAGAAATAGGGCCATAAGCATCAACTGCGAGCTGGATTCCAGTGTTGGAGAGCATTCCAACCGCAGCAATAGCAATTCCGTATAGACCGGCCATCTCATGGGCACCAATCACTGCAGCAGCAATAACTAAAATAGGAAGCGTCGTGGAAATCATACCGACTCCAAGTCCTGAAATAATGTTCGTTGCATAGCCGGTTATGGACTGGTCAACAATTGCAATTACCGGTTTTTTATGGGTGCCGGTGTAATGTTCGGTAATCATGCCAATTGCCAATCCTGCGACTAAGCCAATAATGGTTGCCCAGAAAACACCCATGGAAGTAAAGGTAGCTCCGGCAAATGTCCATGTTTCAGGCAAGAACTTATTAATGATGAAGTAAGAAGCTGCGATCATTAGGCCCGACGAAACAAACTCACCAGTGTTGAGGGCTTTTTGTGGATCACCATTATCCCCTACTTTAACAAGAAAGGTACCAAAAATTGAAGTGATGATACCAGCAGCTCCCAAAATTAATGGAAGAAATACTGGAGAAAGCCCACCAAGGAAATCAAGGAAGTCAGTCGAGCCTGCAACCATGGCTGCACCCAAAACCATGGTTCCAATGATCGACCCGACATAGGATTCAAAAAGGTCGGCCCCCATTCCAGCGACATCGCCAACATTGTCCCCTACGTTGTCGGCAATAGTAGCAGGATTTAAGGGATGGTCTTCGGGAATTCCTGCCTCAACTTTACCGACAAGATCTGCACCAACATCAGCAGCCTTTGTGTAGATCCCTCCGCCGACCCTGGCAAAAAGAGCGATGGAGGAAGCACCGAAAGAAAATCCAGTAAGAACAGATAGGGTGGTTCCAAGAGCGTTTTTGTTTTCAAAGGCACCAAAATAGTCACTGAAGTAAGCAAATAATCCCCCTAACCCCAAAATCCCTAAACCCACTACGCCAAGTCCCATAACTGCACCACCAGAGAAAGCAACCTCCAGGGCTTTGCCTAAACTTTCTTTGGCGGCATTGGCGGTACGAACATTCGCTTTTGTGGCAACCTTCATACCAAGATAACCAGCCAAGCCTGAGCAGAACGCGCCAACGACAAATGAGACTGCAACTAAGCCGTGACTGTTGGGGTTATTGTTGCCACTCCAATAGAGTAGTGCAGCAACTGCAACGACAAAGAAAAATAATACCTTGTATTCTGCCCGAAGGAAGGCCATCGCACCGTCCTGAATGCTTTTGGCGATTTTTGACATCCGCTCCGAACCTTCGGGAATAGCATTAATGGATTGGGTTTTCCACCATGTGAAAAGAAGGGCAATTGCTCCAATTGCAGGAAGAATGAGTGGGAGTTGATCAAGAGTCATTGATTTAATTAGTTAGAATGGGCTGAAAATAAACGATCAGTGATCGAAAATGATAGAATTCGATCGTTTATGTTGGAAAATGTTACAC
>JAYQBI010000025.1:0-12675 GCA_038137235.1 Opitutales bacterium
ATTTTGAAGTAATCCAATATCAGTTTCGATATGTACACATCGAAAGTTTATGGGATTTAATAAATTGAGCTTCCAAAACCACTCAGGTGTATTGCCGTAAATTTCAAAAAAAGCATTTGGTAGACTTTTCTGAAGAGAATCCAGGATTGCTGCCATTCGAGTGGCATGACCAAAACCATGAGAAGAAACAAAGCAAGCAATTCGTGGGCTCCGTTGATTATGGCTATTCAACAAATATGATTTCAAGGTATGTTTTCAAAAGTTCTGAAGGCTGAAGCTTGCCATTTTTTTTCATAATTAATTTGCGGCAATTGTTACGGTCATACTTTTCGTTATATTCAATTATTCGTAAGGATTTATCTGAAGGAACGGAAGTTGAAGCTTCAAACTTTAATGGGATTCCATACGGGCCGATCCAGCATTCCCATCCATTGAAATGAACATTTTTAGAGTAAGTTGATGAAAGAGACGGGTTTCTTCTAAGTAAGTCAGGTATTATCTGGGATGGAACAAGAATTTTTAGAATAACAGGAAGAGACTCGAGGTATTCAGCAGGATGATGGAATCCAACCTTTTGAAAACTGGAATAAAAAAGAAGGGGGTCGATTCCGGCTAAGTTATATCCATTGAAGTTGCCGTGATTGTTTTTAGTTTTGAACATTTGACGACTATACCAGCTATCAAAACGATCGCTCAATCGAATGCCTAACTCAAAATGAAGATGAGACCTGTTGAGGGGAATTTTATAAGAGGCAGTGTTTCCCATTAGGCCAATTTGTTGAGCTACCTTTACCGTACTGCCAGATTTTAAACCAAAGCTAATCGAGTCTAGGTGACCATACAGAGTGTAAAGGCTGGGGGTAAACTTTTCATGTTCTATTACAATGTATTTGCCGTAAGCACTGGAGGATGCGTTTAGGTTTACATATTTAATGATCCCATCCATGGCAGCGTAAACATGATCTTCTGCTTTTCCACTCCACGAGCTCTTTACGGGAGATAAATCAATGCCTTCATGAAATTTATTACCGTTGTTTCGGACACATCCAAAGGCACCGGAGGAAAAATCTTTGTCCGGGCCCGTTTTTTGGAGAAACGCATGGTACCCTAAACCATTTACAAACGCCTGGTTTGGAGTTGGCCAAGATACTTGCAGGCGATCCGAAGAAGCAACTAGGCTTAAATAAGCAATTTTAAGATATAAGAAAACTGCAAGAAACCCTAATGATTGCCTCACTCTTTTTGCCGGTTTAATTCGAGCTTAATGTGAGGAATAGAGTTTTGTAATTGGGTGTATATAATCATGACATCCTCCTCTGATAGCCTGCTGGTGAAAAGAAAGGGAATGAAACCATTAACGATCGTTTTTTCCACCGGATGAAAACCCATTACATTTCCATTAACTACAAGATTAAGATTTTTACCTAAGTTACCGGCAGTCTCCTTCTGAAGAGTCATCGCCCCTCTTCGGTCCAAAGCCAGCCATAATCCAAAAACCCGATCCTGCTCGTTGGCACTTAAAATGTCAGAAAACGAACCAACCTGAACTCCGGCGATATCATACTCATCAATAATAGGTACCGGTGCTGCACCTTCAATAAATATGCGTGGGCGCATCGTAATTTTTGTAGGGTCATACTTATCCTTAGAACAACCTGTAAAAAACAAAGAAGGTGCCAATAATGACAAAGCAAAAAGTCCTAAAAAATTGCTTGATAGTATTGGCTTTGCTAGCTTGAACAAAATATTGAACATTAGATTTTTTTTACCATGACGATGCAACATTGTGAATCCAACAATAATCATGACATGAATAGTATGGTTTTGGCGATGATGGATTTACAACCATCATTACTTTCTTCAATTAATAACAGTGATAAACTCATCGATTCTTGTGAAATTGCATTGCGTGCTTTTGGTCTACTAAATCTTCCCGTGATTTTAACTGAACAAGTACCTCATAAACTTGGCCGAACTCACGAAAAAGTAAGATCCCTTATTTCTCCAAGCGATTTGGTTTTTGAGAAAGATTCATTTTCTGCTTTCGGGTGCGAGCAATTCGTCTGTCATTTAAAATCCCATGATTTTAATCATCTTGTATTAGCAGGAGTGGAAACCTCGATTTGCATTTATTTGACTGCCATTAGTGCAATCAAGCACGGACTTAATGTAACCATTCTTAGTGATGCCGTATCCGGTCGAAGAGAATGTGATGCCATTGATGTCTTCTATGATTTGCGCAACCGTGGTGTTTCGATTATTCCACTAGAGACATTTTTATACTCTTTGCTGCATTCTTCCAATCATTCTTGCTTTAAGGATATATCTTTAATGATTCGCCAAAGATGATCATTCTGGAAATAAAGTAATGCTTGCTTCAACCAACTCAGCCACATTAATTGGCATTGGTGCTGTCCCCGTTACTGTTGAAACGAATGATGGTGAGCGGGGTGATCCACGATTGGTTCTCGTTGGTTTGCCTGATTCTGCAGTCAGGGAATCAATTGACCGTGTGCAATCGGGAATTACCAGTTCTGGGTTTTCTTTGCCCCGTACTCATACTACGATCAACCTTGCTCCAGGCGACCTGCGAAAAGAAGGCACTTTGTTTGATTTGCCTATCGCTCTAAGTTTGTTGGCGAGCACCAAGCAATTGAAGGGTGATTTGCTGAAAAAATTTTTAATTGCTGGTGAACTCGGACTATCGGGTAAAGTTCGGGACATTAAGGGTGGAATATCAATGGCAATGCTTGCAAAAGAAATGAAACTGCAAGGTGTAATTTTGCCTAGAGGTTCGGCCAAAGATGCTTCTTTGGTTGATGGAATCGAGGTTTATGGTGTTGGATCTCTTGCAGAAGCGATGAGTCTAATTGATAATTCCGACTTTTCTAAATACAGAATTGGTAGGACTTTATTTTCAAATGCAGATAATTCTACTTTGGAGGACTTTGCTGAAGTAAAAGGTCAACAAAACTTGAAAAGGGCAGTTGAGGTTGCTGTAAGTGGAGGACATAACATATTAATTGTAGGTCCTCCAGGTTCGGGGAAATCTATGGTTGCAAAAAGAATACCGTCGATTTTGCCGACACCATCAATTTCTGAGTTTTTGGAAATTATGCAAATTTACTCAGCTGCAGGTGCAGACAAGTTTGTCGATACCACATCTCCTGTTCGTCCGTTTCGGGCTCCTCACCATACAATTAGTGATGTCGGATTGATCGGTGGTGGTTCGCAACCAGGCCCAGGGGAAATTTCCTTAGCTCATCATGGGGTTTTGTTCTTGGATGAACTGCCCGAATTTAAAAGAAGTGCACTTGAGGTACTTCGTCAACCCATTGAAGATGGAGTTGTAACCATATCTAGGAGTGCAGCTAAGATAACGCTTCCATGTAAATTCATGCTTGTTGCATCGATGAATCCATGCCCATGTGGATATTTAGGAGATCAGAAAAATCATTGTCGCTGCTCGATTCCTCAGATCCAGAAATATAGGTCAAAAATTAGTGGTCCTCTGCTTGATAGAATTGATTTACACATAGAAGCTCCCGCCATCGATTTGTCAGAACTTTCCAATCAATCTGATTCCGATTGCTCCGAAACTGTTAGAGAGCGAGTAGAGCAAAGTCGTATTATTCAGAAAGAAAGATTTCAAAGTAATGGAATTATTTCTAATGCTTTTATGATGAAGTCCGATATTGATAAATTCTGTAAATTATCAACTGATAATCGCTCTCTTCTTATAAAGGCAATGAAGAAACTTAGTCTGTCTGCTAGGGCGTATGACAGGATACTAAAAGTGTCTAGAACCATTGCAGATATGGAAAGCTCAAAGGATATAAAAAAAGAACATATATTAGAGGCTATTCAGTACCGAAACTTAGATAGGCAAAAGTATTAATTTTAATCCTTTAATGTCTTTTAATTTACATATAGTATATGTTATTTACTTATAAATATTATGAATCTAGACCAAATTGAAGATATTAAAGAATTAAAAGCTCTCAAAGCTAAGATTGAGAGAAAACTTAAATCCAAGAAACAAAAGCCTAAAAGAGCCAAAATGGTTGATCTTTATCCTTTAATTAAAGATGACCACAAAAAGCATTTGCGTCCCGACGGTCGTAAAGTTTTTCGCTCTGTCACTGACTACTTGGAGTGTTATGTTCGCGGACTTGCGCCAATAGCTAAATCAGAATTTTACAAAAGATTCGGCATTCAAAGTGCCCGAGGAAAGGTAACCGATGAGGTAATTGCTAAAGCTAAATCACTTCTCGATTCAGGGCAGACTCTTCAATCTGTGGCAGATATATGCGGCGTTTCTGTTGCTACCTGTCAAAAAATTAAGAGTGGGGCATACAATTCTTGATTTGAAAATTAAATTATTGCTAAAAAAGCCGCGTTTTGCGGCTTTTTTGTTATGGTTCAAAAAGTAAAAGGTAAATATTATCTCAATCGGGCAGAAGTTGTAGATTATTTAACACATGCATATAAATTAAAATGGTGTCTTACCAGATGGATCGGGCATTGTGTAGCTGTAAGTTTTGAACCCGTTCAAGGGTCACGAAATGTGATAAAAGTACCAGCTTATTTTTTAGATAACAAAAACAAAGCTTTTATTTCCCAAGTCGATTTGGATTTAGAGATGATGAAGATTATCGGCTAATTTTTTATTCAGAATTCTTCTTCTTCAGGAATATCCAATTTGTGCATGGTAGTTTCTTCACCTTTTGAATCCACGGTGATAACTTTCATAATTTTGCAGTCTTTCCCCTGTGCTTGGAATCTTTTAGGTTCGCCGTCTGGTCCTATTATCTGAAGCAAACCAGGTTTTTTATCAATTTCCACACATTCGAGTAAGTCCTTTCCGTTGTAACCTTCCTCATGCGATGTCGAATACAATCCATCGGGGTGAACAAAACATACAATGCGGCCATACCGCAGAGTCCCTCCCCGCTTATGTTGTATGACATCACCTTTTTCAAATGTTTTTTTGGTGAAGAGTTGTTTCCTTGGAGTGTAATGCTTTAGCTTTGATCGTTTAGTTTTGAACATTTGAATGCCGTCTGAACCCTTTTCTAAAGGGGTTAAGTCATCAGGGTTAACCTGCATGCATTCACAAGTTGGGTCACCTGGGTCGTCTTGAAGAATCATCAATACTTCTCCGCATCGTTTTTTGCCTCCTTTGATCGCGACAACTTCTTTAACATGATCACCTATTTCGATGGTTTTTTTCTTTTTTTTCTTTTCCATGTCTATTTATAAAATACAGCTATTCTTACTACATCGATTTTGCAAGCCGAAGAGAAAGCTTAAAATATTCAACTTCAAATTTGCTGTATTAGCAAAAAAGGAATTTTCTAGTTTTTCAGGTTATTTATTGTGTGAATTTTGTTTCAACCATGTTTAGAGATTTACATGTTTCATTTGAATCGCATGAAAGGAGAGGTGCCAATAACTAGAATATTTTTTGTCAATTCATTAGCATTTGGTGTTCTTTTCGTTTTTTTACTCATTGGTGTTAAGCTTATTCCAATCTTGATTGCAATTGTTGGTTGTATTGCAAATGTATTTTTATTCTGGAAATTTAAATCCAAGTGCACTAACTCAAGCCGTGAAATCGATGAACGTGAGTTGATCATGAGGGATCTTGATCGCGAAGTAGATCGTCGAAGGGAAGCACAGCAATTTAATCGGAACTAGAAGGATTTGTGTACCGCACGACTCCCCTTAATTCAACCGTAATGCCTCCTGGCATTCCGTTTATTGTTGGAAATGAATTAGCAGAGAGATTTTCGTTTTATGGCATGCGCTCAATTCTTCTTGCCTACATGACAGTCTACCTATGCCAACCTGGTGGAGAATTGAATGTATTTGATGACAAGGAAGCAGAGGCTTGGGTACATTTGTTTGTAGGTTCTGCTTATTTGTTTCCAATCCTTGGGGGCGTTTTGTCAGATGCTTTTCTGGGAAAGTACAAAACTATTATCATTCTTTCTTTTGTTTATTGCATCGGGCACGCTTGTCTGGCCTGCATGGAGTGGGTGGGGGATACCCGTTCAATGTTATTATTAGGCTTGGTTCTTATTGCATTGGGTTCAGGGGGTATTAAGCCCTGCGTTTCTGCTCATGTTGGTGACCAATTTGGCAATAGGAATCGGCACCTCCTCTCCAAAGTTTACGGATGGTTTTATTTATCGATTAACATAGGGGCATTTTTATCAGGTCTGCTTTCCCCATTTTTCCTCGAAGCAAAAATAGAAGACGGAACAGTTGGTGCGAAAATTTACCCCTATTTTTCTTGGTTAGTGGGAGATAAGCAACCCGGTGAAGTAATTTTTGGTCATCATTATGCATTTGGTTTGCCAGGAATATTAATGTTCATTGCAACCTTGCTTTTCTGGATGGGAAGAAAGCGCTTTACTCATATTCCCGCGCAGGGGATTTCCTACTTCATTCAACTCAAAGAAAAGCGAAATTTAATTACTATTGTTAAAATATGGACTGTATTTTCTTTTGTAGTACTTTTTTGGGCTCTGTTTGATCAAATTGGTACACTTTGGCAAATTCAGGCCCGTGAAATGGATCGTGTACTTCCCCATTGGTTGCCTTTGTTTGGCGGAAACGAGTTACTTCCTGCACAGGTATCAGCGGTATTTAACCCACTATTTATTCTTATTCTTATACCGCTGTTTAGTAAGTTTATTTATCCCTGGCTGAATAAGAGTTCTAAATTAAGTGATTTAAAAAAAATGGGGATTGGATTGTGGTTGATGGTGCTGGCATTTTTTGCTGTTTCCTTGATCCAGGAATATTTGGAGGCTGGATATTGTCTGCACATTGGTTGGCAAATTCTTGCCTGTTTTATTCTTACATGCTCAGAGATTATGGTATCAATAACTTGCTTGGAATTTGCTTATACTCAGGCACCCCTTTCGATGAAGTCGTTGGTGATGGCTCTTTTTTTACTTACTGTTTCTTTGGGGAATTATCTAACCTCAGCCGTGAAATTTTTCTTATCTGAATCGTCGGGCAGTTCGCTCATTCACGGCAAAAATGAATTTTGGTTTTGGACTATTTTAATGATTATCGGTGCAACGATCTTCATTTTTGTATCTCGAAATTATAAAGCCAGAGACCAACTTCATGTAACAATAGGTTAAGAAATTCTTAAAAATGTAACAGAACGACACTTTTTCAAAGAATTTATTTTTTGAAGAACAGAAGTTTTCTTTAGACTTAGTTCTTGCTTAATAGTACTTGTTGCAGCTCTCACATACAATGTCTTGCCGTCCTTGGAAAGTTTCACCGGAGCACATTTAGCGAATAAATTCTTACCAACAATTTTTTGCCAGTTTCCCGAAATTATATGTTCTTGAGTTTCATCTTCACCAATTCCCCAATCATTCCACACTCGTTCAACCAAATCATGCATTAGAACTGGGTTCTTGCTAGTCATTTCAGCCAATTCAGTAGGGAGGTTCATGAAGTTTGAAACCAAGTCCAGTTCTTTGGTTGGTCTGACTCTGGATACTTTTGTACGTTTACTTTTAATGGGAATGAGCTTTCTTATGAAGGCGTAACTTGCTAATAATCTTCAAATCTACTTCTAACTAAAAGATTACAAAATATGATTATCAAGCCGAGAATTAAAGGATTTGTTTGTATTACAGCTCACCCATCTGGTTGTATGGAGAATATTCGTCATCAGGCTAAAATTGCTGCTGGAGTTTCTATTCCGAATGAGAAGGGGCCCAAAAAAGTTTTGGTGATAGGAGCATCGACAGGATATGGTTTGGCTAGTCGTATTACCGCTGCTTTTTCCAGTCGGGCCACAACTCTAGGGGTTTCTTTTGAAAGAGCACCCAAGGAAGGAAAACCTGGAAGTGCTGGATACTATAACATTTCTGCTTTTCAAAGATTGGCTGAAGAAAACGATTTGGTTGCTGTGGATATCAACGGTGATGCCTTTTCAAATGAATGCAAAGATGAGGCTATTGAAAAGGCAAGGGAAATGGGCGGAGATTTCGATCTTGTGATATACAGTCTTGCATCACCCCGTCGCACTGATCCATCTGACGGCAAGGTCTATCGTGCCTGCCTCAAGCCTGTAGGAATGATCTATAAAAATAAGACTTTGGATACCGATCGAAAAGAAGTGAAGGATGTCACGATCGACCCAGCAAATGATGATGAAATTTTACAGACCGAAAAAGTCATGGGTGGAGAGGACTGGGAATTATGGACTCGTCGCTTGCTGGATGAAGGCCTGTTGTCGAAAAATTGCATTAATCTTGCATATTCCTATGTTGGTCCAGAGGTAACCTGGCCAATATACCGCAATGGAACGATTGGTCGTGCTAAAGCACATTTAGAAAAGGTAGGAAAAAACTTAAACCAAGTGATGCAGCATTCTTGTGAGGGGAGTGCTTATGTCTCTGTTAATAAAGCCGTGGTTACGCAAGCAAGTTCAGCCATTCCAGTGGTGCCATTGTATGTTTCCATGCTTTTCAAGGTGATGCGTGAACTTGGCAATCATGAGGGCTGCATTGAGCAAACGAATCGATTGTTTCATGATCGCCTTTATGGTGCATCATCCTCGCTTGACCTTGATGTTGAGGGGCGTATTCGCTTGGATGACTGGGAAATGGCAGATCAAGTTCAGCAAAAAGTAAAAGAGCTTTGGCCGAAGGTAAATTCAGACAATCTTTTGGAGATGACTAATTTTGATGAGTACCAAGAAGAATTTCTGCGTTTATTTGGATTTGGAATTTCCGGGGTCAATTATGACAAAGAAGTTGATCCAGTTAATCCGTTTTAGTTTTTCTTATCAGGATTAGAATAGGGGAGTGCTCGGCATTGCTTCCTTTCACAACTTCGCTAGTCCAGTTTTCTTTCTGGCACAAGTTCAGTACTTCTTGTGTCTCTTTTTTTCCTCCTTCATGCCCCCGGTAGCAAAGAACTGAAATCAATCCGCCGGGCTTGATATATTCGAAAATTTTACAAATAGCTGATAATGTCGTTTGTGGTTGAGTAATGATTTCCTGATTTCCTCGAGGAAGGTAGCCTAAGTTAAACATTGCAGCCGTAAACTTTGCTTTTAGATCATTGCTCAGAAAAGATTCGATGTCAGAGTGAGATCCATGAAAAGCTTGCAATAGATTGGATAATCCATGCTTTTTCAATCTTTCGCATGTGTTCATGATAGCACATTTTTGGATGTCGATTGCATAGACCTTGCCAGAGGGAGCAACACTTTGAGCGAGGATCAATGTATCTTGACCATTCCCGGCAGTTGCATCGATACATAAATCTCCTGAGTGGACGACTTCTTTTATTTTTGAATGAGCAAGCGAAACAAGATTTGTCATTTACGATTGGTGAATCTCATCAGGTCCAAGTTTGGAGGAAGTGTTCCCTTGTTAAGAAGATAATCAGTAAATCTTTTGGCACATAAGGAAATTGTGGTGCATCCCCTTGATCCAAACCCGTTAAAAAGATAATAATTTTTGATTGATGGATGTGCACCCATAATTGGTTGGCGGTCAATTGTGCAAGACCTAACCCCACTTGTATGTGTAACCACTGGTTGATCTTTTAAATCAGGAAAATAATCAATTTTAGTCAATATTTCATTGTACCCTGAGCTTGTCGGGCCAGACTCGATGCTTTCATGCTTCCAGGATGATCCAATTATGGAATTATTCTCATTTTTTCCATTGATATGCCAGGATCCATTGCTTGCATTGATACTGTAAGGTGAGTTGATCTCAATTACTTCTCCTTGTGCTGGTGCGAATGGTAGATAATCAAAGATGCGATCAGTTGATGCCCGGTATCCATTGCAAAATATTATTTTATGACTTCTCCACTTCTCCGCATGAAAAACTTCGTTCAGGTAGCTGCCAATTGCACAAAGAACCTTCTTGGAATATCTAATAAAATCGAGAGAGTTTAATTTCCATGCCCTTGTTTTTCCTGCACCAAATTTTGAAACGATTTTAAGCTTCTTACATTGTGATGAAGAAAGGGAATCACTCTTATATTGCCCTGTTAATGTGTTCCATTTTTGTGATTGTTCTCTATTCTGGAAAACCCTGTAAAGGGTAATCGGTTCAATTATTTGCAGACCACTTCTTTTTTCCATTTTATTGAAAAACTGATGGTTTTCTTGCATGTATAAGTCAAAGTTCTCAGGGACATTGAGTTTTGGTCCTACAAATGGATTTATTAATCCTGCTGATACTTTAGTAGCTGCATGCTTCATGTTTGCATCGATTACGATAACATTCTGTCCATGCTCAATCATAGTTTGAGCAAGAACGGCCCCTGCGAGACCATGACCAACAATGACAAATTTATCTTTCAATAACTAATTCCATTACTCAATGAGTTTGCCGGCAATCACATTTGCTTCAAAATTTTATTATATGCGTTGGTCTCGATTAATTTTCATCTGTTTATTTCTTGTTGCTGCAATCATTGCATATCGTTTTGGAAAGCAAAACTCGGAGAAGGCAGATGCACCCTCACAAGTTTCAGAATCTCTTCCGGCATATCACTCTGAACATGGCCATACTGGCCGCCAGCTTGTGAAAGTGGTTGAAGCCAATAATCAAAAATTTAGTTCAATGGATGAGGTGGATTCGATTTTGGAAAGCATGAATCCGCTGAATGATTGGATTCTATCTCTTAATGCTGCAAGTAGAGACAAATTTCTAAGTAATCATGATACTTCAGGAATTGAAATTATGGACCAGATTCCCGAGCTTGGTTTTATTCGCTTTTCTGTTTCAGATTCGAGAAAAGCACTTCCTCTACTAAATGAAATGATGGAGAAGAAAAATCTCAGTTTGAATTCACCATTGCGCCAACCTTTATCCCCGAGGAAAGAGGAGATTCTCGAAAACTTAGAGTTTTCTGATTCTTTTATTGAATGGATGGGAGGGGCACTGAACAGGAAACAACTTGGAAAAGGGGTCAAGGTTGCGTTACTGGACTCGGGTGTAAATCAAAATCATCCAATGTTAGCTGGGGTAACTGTTATTGAAAAAGACTGCCTTCCTAAAACCTCATCAGCATCTGCTTTAAACAACAATGCTCATGGAACTGCAGTTGCTTCTGTTATTGCTTCTTCGACAGAATCATATTCCGGTGTCGCACCAGGATGTGAAATTCTATCTTACAGAGTAATTGATGGCACCGGAAAAACAGATTCCTACACTGTCGCATCAGCAATTGTTAATGCGGTACAGGATGGCGCTGATTTGATTAACCTGAGTCTTGGAGGAGAGCAGGGGAGCGAAGTTTTAAAACAGGCTGTATCTTTCGCGATCGCGAACGGAGTTCCATTGATTGCGGCAGTTGGAAACGATGGTATTGGATTGGTTAATTACCCAGCAGCATATGATGGCGTAATTGGAGTTACTTCAGTTGGGCTAAGTGGCCGGGTATCTAATTTTTCTAATTATGGTGCTGGGGTAGATCTTGCAGCCCCCGGTACGGGTGTATTGGTTGCATGGGAATCTTCAGAAATGGCTAATTTCAGTGGGACATCCATTTCTTCCGCGATCGTTGCAGGTGCTGTTGCAATGGAGCTTTCTCAAATTCCCAGTCTTTCCCCAACCGATGTATCCAACCTAATCCAAAAATTTAGTAATGATGCAGAGAAGCCTGGTTTCGATTCAATTTCTGGCTATGGCGTGCTCAGCTTATCGAGATTAGAGAATAAAAATAACCCAAGCTATTCTGATCCTGCCCTAGTAGGCTACCATTTTGAATATGACGGAAATTTGAAGACAGGTCTAGTGCCATTTGATGTGGTTGTACAAAATCAGGGAAATAACTGGCTAGATAATCTTACCCTCAAAGTAGACTACCTTGGGATCAAAAAGTCCCTTCGCATAGATAATCTTTCACCTGGAGAGATAAGGACTGAGAAATGTTACCTTCAGGGAAGTGATCTCAGTAAACCAGTAAAGATTGAAGCAAAATTACATATTCCCGCCGGAATGATGGACTACCGCAAAGACAATAACTCGCGTAGCAGTGTGATTAATTTCTAGCTACTAATCTACTTAATAGCATTAAGCAGCGTTTCTTTTCTTTTGGCCAAGTCTAATCACTTTTGCTTTTGATTTACCACGAATTACCCCTGCATTGATAATCACCTCAACTGGTTCATCAATTGTTGGTAAATCGTACAACACATCAAGCATTACAGATTCCATGATCGAGCGAAGGGCTCTGGCGCCTGTCTTCATAGTCAGTGCCTGTTCTGCAATTGCTGTTATTGCTTCCTTGGTAAATTTTAGCTCAGCACCCTCAAGCATAAACATTTTTCGGTACTGCTTGAGTAAGGAATTTTTTGTTTGCTCAAGAACGCATACAAGTTGTGGTCGAGTAAGTTCCTTGAGAATAGAAATAACGGGTAAGCGACCTATAAATTCAGGAATCAATCCAAATTTCACTAAGTCTTCAGGCATGACATCAGAAAGAATTTCGGAAGGCTCTTTTTCTTTTTCAGTGTTGTATCCTACGCTGCGTTTACCTTTCCTTTGACCAATTATTCCATCCAGTCCTACAAAAGCACCGCCACATATAAAGAGAATATTCGATGTATCTAATTGAACATACTCTTGGTTGGGATGTTTTCTGCCACCTTGAGGGGGGATATTG
>JAYQBI010000026.1:0-12443 GCA_038137235.1 Opitutales bacterium
GTACATCCGAAAGGTAAACCAACCTTCTTGCTCCGAGGGCGATTGCCACTTTGGATGCTACATTATCCGCATTCACATTGTAGCACGCTCCATTTAGATCAGAGGCAGTGGATGATAAAATGGGCATCCTTCCTTCGTCTAAGGCTTCTAAAATAGATGTTGTTTCCACATGGGTAACATCACCAACAAATCCTAAATCGTTCTTGCTCTTCAGCTTTTTGCAGGTCAATACCTGTTTTCCGGGAAACCTTTGAACTTGGCAATCGTGCGATGAAACAAAATCTGCGACTTCTTGGTTCACCCTTTCATTTAGGACATGATCCACCGCATCAATTGTTTGCTCATCGGTAACTCTTAGACCGTCGATAAACTGGGCTTTAATTCCACGTTTTTCCAATTCTTTGGTAATCGCTTTCCCGCCCCCATGAACCACAACCACTTTGATTCCAACAAAATTTAAAAAGACCAAATCTTTGGCTACTCCAGAACGAACTTCAGGATCAGGAGAATCCATGAAGCTGCCACCATATTTAACCACGAAAATGGAGCCACGAAACCTTCGGACATAGGGAAGTGCTTCCATTAGGATCCGGGCTTTTTCCTGACTTTCTTCGTACGCGTCCATTGATTATTCGCTTTTGTTGTAGTTTACATATTCTTCGCTCAGGTCATTTGACCATAGTACCGCAGACCCCTTGCCGGCATTTAAGTTGATTTTAATGATGAACGATTTTTGCGAAACAATTTCTTTCCATTTTGCTTTGTTGGCTGGTAGAGGTTGGCCCTTTTTGACTGCCTGCACATCGTTGTATAGAAGATCAAACTCATTAAAATCGAGGCCCACTTTAGCATAGCCAGCTGCGTCTACTATCCTTCCCCAGTTGGGGTCAGAACCATACCAGGAAGACTTAACAAGCAAGGAATTTGCAATACATCTCGCTACCTTGTCAGCGTCATCATCATTCTTGGCTCCATCTAACTGAATTTCTACAAATTTGGTAACCTTCTCCCCATCTGTTACGCATTTACGGGCGAGACACGAACAGACTCTAATCACAGCGTTCCTGAATTCGGAGACCACATCGCTTGATTCATTTTGAATATCTACATTGGAAAATCCATTGGCTAGAAAAAGTACACTATCGTTAGTGCTCATATCCCCATCAATGGTCATACGGTTAAATGAATTTTTAACTGCTTCGAGCAGGCACTCTTTCAGGAATGAAGGGGAGGCAATCGCATCAGTGGTTAAGAATGCAAGCATGGTTGCCATATCTGGTTGGATCATTCCAGCTCCCTTTACAGTTCCTCCGATTGTTACTTTTCCTGAAGATGTCTGAATCTGTGCTGAACAGGACTTGGTCCTTGTGTCAGAGGTAAGAATGGCTTCCTGAAAGGCTTTACCTCCATCTAGTTCTTCGAGAGTATCTTGACAGGCATCGGCAATACCGGCGGTAATCCTACTCATGGGCAAATGCACACCAATTCTGCCAGTGGAGCATACAAGAACTTCCTTTGAATGCACTTTGAGGTGCCTGGCAGTTTCGGATGCCATTTTGCTACAATCCGCATCTCCCTGTTCTCCAGTGCATGCATTGGCGTTGCCACTATTGGCAAGAACTCCATGAAAAATTTGCTTGGGGTCATTGAGAAGATTCATGCAGTAGCGAACAGGTGAGGCTTTTACATCATTGGTGGTAAAAGTGCCTGCGGCATGGCATGGTCGGGGAGAATAAATTAGGCCAAGGTCAAGTTTCCCATTGTTTTTACCCGAAATGTTGCAAGGAACTCCGGTGGCAAAAAAACCTTGGGGTTCAGTAATTCCTTCACAGTCTTCGTAAAATTTCATAGCAAACCGCAGCCTTCTTCGTATCCATTACACAAGTTCATAGATTGAACCGCCTGTCCACCTGCACCTTTCAGTAAATTATCTTCAGCTGAGCTGATAATGTAACGATTAGTTCTAGGGTCTGCCTGCACAGCAAGATCAATGCGGTTGGTACCCGTTATTTTTGCAGTTTCGGGAAGTTCGCCACCTTTAAGAATTTGAACGAATGGTCTTTGGCCATAGGAATCATTCCAGCAATCCTCAATTAAATTTGGATTAAATTTTCCTTTTACCCTAACCGAAATAGTTGAACATATTCCCCTGTTCATTGGTGCTAAGTGCGGGTGGAAACTCAGCACTAATGACTCACCGGCCGCTTGGCTCAATTGTTCTTCAATTTCGGATAAATGCCTGTGCTTTGGCAAGCCGTATACTCCCGCACTTTCATTTCTTTCGCAAAATAAAAGCCGCTCGGAGGCACTCTTGCCTGCTCCGCTTATCCCACTGATTGAATTGACTACAATGTCATTGGTTTCGATGAGTGCATGGGAGAGGAGAGGGGCAAGTGGAACAATAATGCTTGTGGGGTAGCAGCCCGGAGATGCAATTAAGGGGGATATGGACCATGACAAATCATGGAGTTCGGGCAATCCGTACTGAGCCCTTGATAGCCATTCTGGCGATGGGTGCTCCTGCCCGTAATATTCTTTGTAGGTGGCCGGATCGTTGAGCCGGAAATCTGCGGAAAGATCGATAACTTTCTTTCCTGCCTCGACTAATGGAACTGCATATTCACAAGCGGTTCCGTGAGGCAGAGCGAGAAAAAAAAGTTCAGTGTCACTGATTGCTAGCTCCTCAATGGTTGGGTTACTAAAGGATAACGCATGACCACATTTACCAAGCTTGGGAATGATGGCAGAGAGTACTTTCCCGGAATGTATCCGCGAAGTGACTGTGTCCAAGTTTATCTCTGGGTGCCTGATGAGAAGGGATACAAGTTCTTGTCCCGTATAACCAGATGCACCAATAATTCCTGTTTTCATCTGCAGACTGTAATGATTGAAAAGTATAAAAAACAAACCCCTCGGTTGGAGTGCCGAGGGGTTGTGAAAAAGGTGGTTGGGAGAAACTTTTTTATCTCTTGGAAAATTGAAACCTTTTGCGTGCCCCAGGACGGCCGGCTTTCTTTCTTTCGATTTTACGGGGGTCTCGTCGGAGGTGCCCAGCTTTCTTTAGGGGGAAACGTAATTCCTCGTCCATTTTTTCGAGGGCACGCGAAAGACCGTGGCGAATTGCACCAGATTGTCCAGTTCCACCGCCTCCGCGAACGTTTACCGAAACATCAATTTGTCCGTTTTTATCAACACAGGAAAGAGGTCCTAGGACAGCCTTCTTTTGTTGCTCGGTTGAACAATACTCTTCGATGTCCCGGTTATTAATCGTGAAAGTTCCGGAACCGGGGCGGATTCGAACACGGGCAGTACTTGTTTTTCTGCGGCCGGTTGCGATGTATTCTTCTGTTTTTGCTTTGGCACTCATCGTTTGAAAAAATTATGAAAGGAGGGGAGTGGGTTGCTGTGCTTCGTGATCATGGTCTTCACCTCGGAAAACACGCAAACGCGTGAGCATGCCACTGGAAAGTTTATTTTTTGGTAACATGCCCTTAACAGCATTAGTAATAATGAATTCTGGGCGGTTCTCACGGAAATCAGCCACGCTTCTGTATTTTTCGTTACCCATGTACCCGGAATAAAACATGTATTTCTTTTGTTCCTCCTTCGAGCCGGTCAGCTTGATTTTGTCAGAATTGATAACAATAACATAATCGCCGGTGTCAACATGCGGAGTGTAAGTTGGTTTGGTTCGGCCACGAAGTGCGTTAGCAATGTCCACGGCAAGACGCCCGAGGATTTTTCCTGAAGCGTCAACGATTTTCCAATCGCGTTGGACTGTTTCTTTCTTGGCAAGGGTAGTCTTCATCAAAATTAGTGTGAAAAGATTTAAAATGACGAAAATTTAGGTTTCGTCAACTTTACAATCGTGGGAATTACAGTGGGATCTAATTAAAATTGCCCTGTGCCCAAATCACTAAGTGTTTGAACATAAAATTTATCGCCATAGCCGATTACCCTGTCGGTGTTATCAAAAACTACAGGGGTGTAGGTCTGATCGACTGATTTGTCAGCAAGGGTGCCTTGACCACCACCTTTCCGGGTTTTGTACTTCCAAACCGAGCCCCAATCGTATCCTTCCACAACATTTGCAATTCCAACAAGCTCGTAGACTTGACCTTTGGTCATGCCAACTGCAAGACTCATCAGGTTTTTAGTATTGTCCTCAACTTTGGCATCGACCTCAGAATAGGGGTTTGAGCCTCTTCCGCTAAAGCAACCGGTTAACGAGACGATAAACAGGGCGGTCAAAAGCTTGAACAATACAATTGAAAATAATCGATTAATTTTCATGCGTTATATTTATCCCAAGGCGATGCCTGTGCGCAATCCCAATTTGAAAAGGCTGAAGTGGCTGATTGAAAGCCAAAGTACTTGATCTCATTAGTTAGCGGAGGTTATTTTTTCAAGTGCCTGATAACTACGGGAGATCATTTCTCGCGGGTCATCCAACAGATTGGCAGAGGCCAATGCATTATCAAGTAGTTGATTTGCAACCAAAAGAGCGGTCGGTTCATCCTTCTCCATTAATCCAAGCAAGCCATGAATTAATGTGTGCTTTGGATTGATCTGAAACTTTACTTTGCTGGCAGGCATGTCGTCGTCCGGTCCCTGCATCATTTTCATGATACGACGGGCTGAAGCCCCTCCCATACCATCCTCACCGACCACGCAGACAGGGCTATTGATCAAACGCTCGCCTGTTTCCACTTCGGAAACTCGGTCTTTCATCGATTCCTTAAGCCACTTGGTGAGCTTTTTGATGGATTTTTTATCAAGAGATTCACCGTCAGATTCCTGCTCAAGTTTATCGAGTTTGAGCTCATCGGAGTCAGCAGAAATGATTTTTTTGTCTTTGTATTCACGCAGGGATTGCATCACATATTCATCGACAGGCTCGGTTAAAAGTAAAACTTCAAACCCCCGAGCCTGCAAAGCTTCGAGGTAAGGGCCTGCTTCAATTGCCTTACGGTTTTTTCCGTAGAGGAATAAAATTTCCTTTTGTTCAGATGGCATACGCTCGATGTAGGACTCCAGGCCGGTCAGCTTTCCATCGTCAAATGCAGTTGAGTGAAAGCGAAGCAACTTGGCCAAATCCTCGCGGTAAGTAAAATCAGTTGCCACACCCTCTTTAATTAGAACACCAAATTCTTCCCAGAATTCGAGATAAGTGGCCTCTTCTTTTTTGGCCTGCTCATTCAGGAACCGGATGAACCTTTTGGTTAAAACCTGTCCCAGTTTTCTGAGGAGTTCGCTGTCCTGCATGGTTTCGCGGGAAACATTGAGTGGAATGTCAGAGCTATCCACGACCCCTCGAAGAAACCGTAGCCATTCCGGGAAGAGGTTTTTGGGTTCAGCATCAATCAATACCTTGCGGCAATGTAGAGCAACTTTGTTTTCGTTACGGAACATGCCCATTTTTTCCATGTTTCGTTTGGGAACAAAGAGCAGGGAATTTATTTCGAGAGGTGCATCCGCACTGAAGTGAAGGCGCATCAGAGGGGCTTCATATTCGTTCGCCTGAAATTTGTAAAATTCCTCATACTCCTCGTCCTTAATTTCTGATTTTGAGCGGAGCCAGATTGCGTCAACGGTGTTAACCTTTTCGCCATTAACAGAGACAGGGAACTGAACAAAGGCCGAATATTTTTTTACAATTTCATTAATCCGGTCAGCTTTTGCAAATTCATCGAATTCGTCCTTTAATTGAATTACAATTTTGGTTCCACGGCGTTGCCCATCGGCCTTTTCAATGGTGTAGCCTCCGCTGCCATCGCTTTCCCAGCAAAGACCTTCACCCGATTCATTCCATGTGCGGGTGTAAACTTTAACTGAGTCAGAGACCATGAAAACGCTGTAAAAGCCTACTCCGAACTTTCCGATCAATGCCTCGTTCTTTTCGCCATCTCCCTGGAGTGCTTCAAGAAATTCTTTTGAGCCGGAATGAGCAATGGTTCCGAGGTTCTTGATAAGTTCCTCCTCGGTCATGCCGATGCCAAAGTCCTGAATGATTAATTGCTTGGAAGAATCATCAGTGTTTAGATTGATTTCCAATGCTAAATTGTCGTCGAAAATATTTTTTTCGGTGAGTTGGGTGCGTCGCAATTTTTCAAGAGCGTCGGAGGCGTTGGAAATTAATTCGCGAACAAAGATTTCCTTATCTTTGTACAAAGAATTTACAACTATATCGAGTACCTGTTTGGTCTCGGCTTTGAATTCATGGGAGGTGGCTTGTGTCATAGTAAAAAAGAGTTTGTTTTTAACAAATTGGAAGAGAGCTTCAAGAAATTATAGATTATGCGTTTTGTGGTTACTTTTTCGTTCAGGACTTTTGGAATTTTTTTCTGAAATATTCATAGGCATGGTTAATCTCCTTGGCTTTATTTTCCGCTACTTCTCGAATTTCCGGACCGAGAGCGGAGACTTTATCCGGGTGATACTGGGCAATTGCCCGCCTGTAAGTCTGCTTAATTTGCGAGAAATCGGTTGTCTGATCTTTTCCCAAGCCAAGAACTTCCGCCATTTCTGCATCTGAATTTTCGGAATTGAAAAATGGCTCGTTTGCAGAATCCTTGTCCTGAGCCTTTTCCGATTTCTTGCTGTCTACATCATCTGTCCAGGCTGAAGATTCCTCTTCTGGCTTAAAGTTTTCCGATTTTTTCGAGTCTGCATCAAAGGAAGTATCTGCGTTGACCGGTGGCGGTGTTTTTTTCTCAGCTTGGCTATGCGTTCGGCCCGTAGATTGAGCCTTGACCGAGATAATAAAACGATCAAGCCTCCAAAGCATCCACCAGCTCATACAGAAAACAAGTGCCCAAGAAATTTGAGTGAGGGCACCGGTGATCTTATTTGGGGAATGTCCGGTGATTCTTCTCCAACCCGTCCAGTCGTGATAAAAACCCAACAGTGAAGTACTGTAATAATCTGCAATCAAGTAGGAGAGGAATATTGCTAGGAATCCCCCGTATAAAAGCTGAGATAAAAATGGTTTTCTTGTCACAGAAATTTAATTGGGGGCAGTTGGCCCGAACAAGTCTTATAAAAAAACAAGATTAAACCACCTATTATGATGAGTAACCACTTACTTACAGGCTTTAATTTATTACTCATGATTACTTTTTCGCAAACTGGTGGTAGGGGTCGGATTCGAACCGACGAACGCACGAAGCGGGCGGATTTACAGTCCGCATCCTTTAGCCACTTGGATACCCTACCAGCAAGGAAAAGATAAATTATGCTTTATGAGTAAAAACTGGCAAGACGATTGTACTTACAGCCCCAATTTCCGCACTTGCTAGCCGATGAGTCTTCCCCAAGACTCATTATTAATTCCCCGATGTGCCTTGATACTAAAATTCCCGTTGTTGGACTTACTGGTGGGATCGCCAGTGGGAAGTCAACTGCCCTTGAAATTTTTAAGTCATTGGGATGGTCAGTGATCTCAGCTGATTCCATAGTGGCCGAAATTCTCTTATCAAATAAGGATATCCGAAATCGGATAGGTGCACGGTGGAATAGTGCGGTAAATAAAGATAGCGGAAGCATTGACAAGGTGGAGTTAAGCCGAATAATATTTAATAGTAAATCCGATCGAGCTTGGCTTGAATCAATCCTTCATCCAATAGTTCGATTACAGTGGATTTCATTCGTTCAGTCTCGTCCGAACGATCATTGTATGATTGAACTTCCCCTTCTTTTCGAAAATAACCTGCAAAAACATTTTACATTCACGGTTTCTATGTTTGCTCCCCAAAGAGTCATATTGAAAAGGCTTGCCTCACGAGGTTTTGATGCTGAAGAAAGCCAAAAGCGTATCGATGCACAAATGCACTCGCTCAGTAAAGCCAACTATGCTGATTTTGTTCTTTGGGGTGGAGGTCAATCCCGTTTTCTAAAAGTACAAATCGAGCAACTATCCGCTCAATTTCTATAATTTTTTACTACCTAACTTATTACAACCAATGCCAGTAAGAAAAACTTCACGCGGTTCCAAGGAAAAAACCGACAACGATGATTCCATGCCAGCAGATGCCGTTTCCGAGGAAACTCCAATTCAGGAACAACCGGATGTCTCCAAGCCAAAGGAGCCTGTAATTGCAGCAAAGTCAGCACCTCAGGAAAGGCAACTTTTTTTCAGTACTGATGAGGGGGAGGGTGAAACTGAAATTCCACCACCTGCCGAAGGTCAGACTAATGACAGAATATCTAATCCGTCCGCTCAGTCTGATTCTTCGGGGGATTCAAATGCGGGTTCAGCGGACAGCCAGAAGCCTGAGGGGTATCCGAAGCAAGCCAATCATGCAAAGCATAACCAGCAAGGCCCCAAGAAAATGACCTGGCAGGAAAAAAAGAAACAGCGCAAAAGGCAGAAATTCAAGAAACCTCAGCGATTACCCTATGAGGAAACAGAAACCAAACCTTTAGAAATTGGAGATTTGCTCGAATCAGAAGCTTTAAAAACCGAAGAATCTATTTTTGCACTCCTTCAGCCCTTGGTTGATTCAGGTAATGATATTTTGGAGTTGGACACATTTCTTTCCCTCAACCTCCTTGAGTTGAATGAAAAAGTTGCCAGCCTTGGAATTAGCGAAGAACTTCCAGCTGCTCCCGTTCGAGAAGAATTGATCGATGCGGTTCTTGGGCATGCTCTACAAAAAGAAATTCCCGTTTCAATTTCCGGGATTGTCCAGGTCATGGAGGATGGGCATGGATTTTTACTTCAACAAAAAGAAGATTACCGCCTAAAATCTCAGTCGGTTTTTTTGCCTGCTCCTCTCGTGCGTAATTGTGGGCTTAAGACGGGCCATCAAGTTCATGGATTGATCCGTGCTAAAATGGAGCAATCAACCTGTCCAGTAATGTTGAGGGTTGATCAAGTTATGGGAGTCTCCCCCGAGGAGGCAACCCGCGTGACTCCCTTTACCGAGCTTACACCATACTACCCATTAGAAAGAATGTATCTTGAGACGCATCAGGAAGTCGAATGGGATAATGTGGCGATGCGTGTAGTCGATTTAGTTTCGCCGGTCGGCTTTGGTCAGCGTGGGCTGATTGTTGCCCCCCCACGTACCGGAAAAACAATTCTTCAACAGGGTATTGCCCGTGCTTTGCGCAAAAATAATCCCTCTGCATATCTGATTGTTTTGCTGGTCGACGAGCGGCCTGAAGAGGTTACAGATTTTCGTCGGCAAGTTCCGGACGCGGAGGTCATTGCATCCACTTTTGACGAAAGTGCAGAGAGCCACGTTCATGCTGCCGAAATTGTTATCGAAAAAGCCCGCCGCATGGTTGAGTGCAACCAGCATGTGGTTATTTTGCTCGATTCAATTACCCGTCTGGCCCGTGCATACAACACCACCATGCCCAATAGCGGGAAAATTCTTAGTGGGGGCGTGGAAGCTACGGCCTTGCAAAGGCCTAAGCGGTTCTTCGGTTCCGCTAGAAATATTGAAGGTGGGGGCAGCTTGACCATTCTTGGCACCGCTTTGGTTGAAACCGGAAGCAAGATGGACGAGGTCATATTTGAAGAATTCAAGGGAACCGGAAATATGGAATTGCATCTGGACCGCGAACTTTCAAACAAAAGAATTTTTCCTGCTCTGGATTTTGAGAAAAGCGGCACCCGCAAGGAAGAACTTCTCTATCACCCGGATGAACTCAGTAAAATTTATGCCTTACGCCGTTCAATGAAGGGGGTTCCTCCGGCCGAAGCAATGGAAATGTTCATTCAGCGGGTTAAAAAGACCAAAAATAATCCTGAGTTCCTCATGGGTCTAGGTCGATAAGCCAAGTTTTCTTAGTAATTTCTTGATGAACGCAACGGAAGAATTTCTCACCGAAGCATTCAAGGAACAAGGATTAGTCACCGAAGAAATGGTGGCAGAAATTTTGGGTGAGGCGAAAGTTTTGGAGCCGGCGTTGTCTACCGGTTTGGAAAGCTTGGACTTTATGAATCTACTGTTAAGCAGGTTGGAACTTTCCACCGATGAAGTGGTTGGCTTTCTTGCTGCTGAGCTACAGGTGGAACCAATCGATTTATCCGCAGTTAATCCTTCAGAAGAAATTACCAATTTGCTAAGTGCCGAGAACGCCAGAAAGTACGAAGCACTCCCGCTGGGAACAGATGGGATATCAGTCGACCTCGCACTAGGGGATCCGCTTGATCAGGATGCGATCGACAACCTTGCTCATCTTCTTGGTAAATCCGTTAACCCGAGGCTTGCCTACAGGGGAGATGTAATTGAGGCAATTGCCAAAACATACGGACTTGATCAGGCGGAAAAGGAAAAAGACTTTTTTGAAGGTTTGGAAGGCGGAGAAATTCAAATTGAGGACAGTGCACGACCTGAAGATGTGAGCGAGGAAGATGCTCCTATCATCAAATTCGTGCACTCTGTGATTAAGGATGCCCTGGAAAAACGGGCATCTGATATTCATATGGAGCCGTTGGAAAAAAAATTCCGTATCCGTTTTCGAATCGATGGTAAGTTAATTGAACAGCCCGATCCTCCCAAACGTTTACAACCATCAATAATTTCTCGGACTAAGCTTATGGCAAATGTTAGCTTGGCTGAAAAAAGAGTTCCGCTGGATGGCCGGATCAATGTGAAAGTGGGTAAAAAGGTAATTGATTTGCGTGTGTCAACTCTGCCCACTGTTCATGGTGAAAGTATTGTTATGCGGATACTGGACAAGGAAAGCCTTAGTCTTGGCTTGCCTCAGTTGGGTTTCTTTTCTGATGATCAATCACTTTTTGAAAAAGTAATCAATATGCCAGATGGCATTTTTTTGGTCACAGGTCCAACTGGTTCGGGTAAGTCCACCACTCTTTACTCTGCCCTCAATGTAATCAACAAACCGGACCGGAAAATTATCACCGTTGAAGATCCGGTTGAATATGAAGTTCCCGGTATTAATCAGGTTCAGGTGCGATCTGAAGTAGGGATGACTTTTTCTGCTGCCTTGCGTGCCATGCTCAGGCAAGCACCGAACATTGTGATGGTGGGAGAAATTCGTGATCTGGAGACTGCGGAAATTGCAATTAACGCCTCCCTGACCGGACATATGGTCTTTAGCACGCTGCATACCAATGACGCACCGAGTGCTGTTTCCCGGCTGGTTGATATGGGGGTGAAGCCTTTTTTGGTTTCGGCATCCCTGCGTGCCGCACTTGCTCAGCGTTTGGTGCGTTCAATTTGTCAGAATTGTAAGGAGCCTTATCAACCATCTTCTGCCGAGTTGTCCGTTCTGGGGATCACTCAGGATCAGGCTGCTGGTGCTTCTTTCATGAAAGGTGCGGGCTGTCCAAGTTGTGGCGACAAGGGGTACCGAGGCAGAAAAGGCGTATTTGAGATTTTTGTGGTTAATCCGGAAATCGAAGAAATGATCTACAACAATGTAAGCATTGTGGAGTTGCGCAGTAAGGCGAGGGAGATGGGCATGCGATCCATGAGAAATGATGGATTTCGTAAGGTGCTGGCGGGGATAACCACTCTGGATGAGGTCCTCATGGTAACGACTGAAGAGGAATAAAAAATCCATGCTATATTTAGACAACAATGCTGAATTACGTGATCTCTTCCGGGAGGTGGACGGGGTTTCCCAACATGGATTAGACGAGCTCTTCGATCAGGATGTAATTGAAGGAAAAAGATCATTTGCGGAGGCAATCATCCAGGCTGGGATTGTGGAGCGAGAAGATTTGTTTGAACTAATTTCACAATATTTAGGGTATGAGTTGCAGGTTGGGAAGGTGGGAGAAATTGATCAGTCCGTTTTATCGGCAATTCCTGCAGAAACTGCCCGGCAGTATGGGGTGGTCCCACTTTATCTATCGGACGGCGGGATTCACTTGCTTGCCCTTGATCCTTTTAATGCCTCTATCATAGATGACCTTACTTTTGCCCTGAACCTTGAAGTTTTTATCGTGGTTTGTGACCCGAATGAGGTGTCTTCCTTATTGGATCAGCACTATGGTCAAAATCAATCTTCCCTCGATGATTTATTTGAGGAATCAGGCTTCGATCAATTTGATAACCTCGATGATTCAAAGGAGGGAGACCTGGTCGAGGCAGCCAATGAAACTCCAATCATTCGGTTTGTTAATTTGGTGCTTCAGCAAGCTATTCGCGCCCAAGCCTCGGATATACATTTCGAGCCATTTGAAAATGAGTTTCGTATTCGTTACCGGGTGGATGGTGCTCTCTATGAAATGTCCCCACCTCCCAAAAGTCTTGCCTTGCCTGTCATCTCTCGGGTTAAGGTCATTTCGGAGCTCAATATTGCGGAACACCGGATCCCTCAGGATGGAAGGATAAAAATGACGATCGAGGGTAGGGCAGTTGACCTTCGTGTATCCACTCTACCCACGCAGTTTGGAGAAAGCCTGGTACTTCGTGTGCTCGATAAGTCTGCGGTCAACCTGGATTTGGATAATCTTGGTC
>JAYQBI010000027.1:0-2061 GCA_038137235.1 Opitutales bacterium
GAATAGACTTAAACTCCTCGTCTGAGTTGCTCGCTACTGCAGGTGGACATGATAATATCTTCTTTCAGGAGTATAACGATACTCAGAACAACAAGACTTTTTGGACGCTCTCGATCGAGCATGGCGATGATGAAGCAAATGCATCTAGCCTGGTTGTCGACATGGCTGGTTTCGTTTACAACGGTGCCTTTGAGGACTACTGGTACCACACTTTCGGCATCGCGGTCTATGAACCAAATACTGAGCCTGAGCAAAGACATCAGGACTGGAATGAGACAGAGTTTACGGCCAATTCTCAGGGGTTAACTTCACTTTATTCTACATATCCGGAAGTTTCCTCGTTGCCTCAGCAAGTTCAGGTCTCAAACCTGGAATTGCAGGAGAATGAAGCCAATAATTCAGTGATTGGATTGGTTGCGATTACTATACCTGAAATTATGGGTGATTTGAATTTTACAGCCTACGCTGATCAGTCCGCCGTATCCACCACACTCCAAATCGAGGACAATGGTACTTTGCGAGCTCTGACCAGTTTTGATTACGAGCAAACCAATCAGGTCCAATTTGTTGCTCATGTAATCGATGAATTTGGCAGAAGCATCCAAAAGTCATTCACTCTCTTAATAACCAATCAGGTCGAGGACTTTGATGGGGATGGGGTTGAGGATCATAACGATCCGGATGATGACAACGATACATTCCTTGATACGGTTGAAGCCCAGTACGGATTTGATCCACGGAATAAGAATGATCATCCCCAGATTCCTATTGTTTCAACCATTGAATCCAGTGAGCTTTCAAGCGGGGCATACCGACTAGCCGGTAAAATCCAAACGGATGGGGGCGTGCCAATAACTGAATTCGGAATCAACCTTCGTAAATCAACCGATTCTAACTTTGTGAAGTATTCAGGAAATAGCCGTTTGTCAGATGGTTCTTACACCCTTGACTTTGGTACTTTGGATAAGGAAGAAACCTATTACTTCCAGGCTTTTGCCACTAACCTTGCTGGTACAAGCTTGGGAGCAATCAAGAAGTTTACCACTACTGAGCCCCAATTCTGGTGGTCAAGTGCCACTGAGTTAGACGGAGGTTGGAGGAGTAACTGGGTCGGTGAATTCCTGCCCTATGAAAATGGATGGATTTATCACATTGATCTGGGCTGGGCATTCGTAAAGCCCGATGTGCTCGGTGGTATCTGGATGTGGGTGGATGACGAAGGATGGCTCTGGTCTTCCGAGGAAGCATGGCCATTCCTCTGGGCGAGCAGAACGAAAAACTGGCTCTATCCGATGAAGGTGGGCATTCGTACCTACCTATACGATTATCAATCAGAATCCATCCGATCCCGATAAATCGAAAGGGTGGATTACCTTCTCTTAAGCGGTTGGATCAACACCAAGTTCAGAGAGGCTGATTTCATCCGCATCTTTCCAAAGGTGTTCCAATGCGTAGTTTTCCCGCTGTTCTTCCGAGAATAGGTGAACCACAAAATCAATTGCGTCCAGAATTAACCAGCCACCCGGCTTAAAGCGCTCCCTCGAAAGAGTTTCCACCTTGTTTTCCTTGAGAGTTTTTTCAAGGTTATCCCGCAATGCCTTGAGGTGGGGATCAGAAGTGCCGGTGGCAATGATGAAACAATCTGTCAGCGGGGATTTTTCTCCAAAATATAAAAGCTTTAAATCCTGGGCTTTCTTATCAAGCAATGAATCACAGGAAAGTTTGAGATTAGCAAGAAGTTCGGATTTCGACGCGGGTACTACGGGAGTCATGAATAATTAATTAGTAATTGGAAAGAGGTCATTTTCCTGAAGATAATTGAAGACTTCTTGAGGTAAATACGATTGGGAAGAATTACCTGAGCGGAGTGCTTGGCGAATTATAGTGGATGATAAATCAATCAGGTAGTTATTCATAAATGTTACTTGTATGCCTTTGAACAAAGCTGGTTCGGTAGTGCTACCTTCCCGGTTAAAAATGAGAAAGTGTACAAGGTTAATAAGTTCGCCTGTATTCTTCCACAGGTGGAGGCGGGAAAATTGATCCGCTCCCAAAAGAAGA
>JAYQBI010000027.1:2161-12073 GCA_038137235.1 Opitutales bacterium
CTGCTCTCGCCCATGCGGTTTTCAAAAGGAACGACCGGCTGATTTTTCAAAGAGGGTAAACATACGGCCTTTTCGAAAGTAAGTAACCTGCCCGGATGACGATACGACCAGGGCAATCGCATTGGTAACACTGGTAATTGCAGCAGCGGCGGCATGCCGGGTGCCAAGTCCACCGGGAAGAGATATGTTATCGGCTTTTGCCTGAATTAGGCTACCGGCAGTTTCCACCACACCATTGCCACGCACGATGAATGCACCGTCAATTAAAGAAAGTTCCTTAATAGTTTCGTCCATGAATGGATTAAGGACATTACGGTCCTCGTCATCATAGCCATGAAAGGGATTGAGCACCAATTGCTTGGATCGCTTGTACACTTCCTCGTGGTCACCGAGGACAAACATCGCCCCAATTGATTTTCCTTCCCGCCCGGTGACGGCAAGATCAGTGGCGATGGCGGTGATTCGCTCGAGGGCTTCAGCAGATACGCCCGATGGAAGCATGTCTTCCTCATGGCCAATGACAGACTCAAATTCCTCATCTACATCGACGACCAGTACAGTGTCCAGTTGACCACTTTGGGGAATTCCTCCAATGCAGCAGACCCGGTCTTTAAACCCAAAAATTTCCCGGGTTAGTCCAAGAAGAATGGCTGCCCTTAACTGGGAAAGCCTGGAGTTGGAAAGTGCCCGGACTGCAAGGGCGGCGTGGGCACGGTGATGCTCAAGGTCATGCTCATTTACATCCTCTCCTGCCAGTACAACTCGGAAGCCGGGGAAGTTAAGGCGGGGAGCGAGGGTGGGTGGAAATACATCAGCAAATACCAGAATGGTCGAGCAATCTGCCGCCTTGGCAATCTTGGCGGCTTCATCTGTGAGTAGTTTATTAAATTTAGTACGACGGCGGGCAGGGCGTTCGTCGGCTCCGGCAAAGGACTGTCGGACTTCCGCCCTGAATTCCGAAATGTCCCGGGCCATCCATAAGTGGTCCATGACTGCCTTGTCCTGAAAAGTACGGGCAAGGGTGGCCAGAAAAGAGAGGTAATTCTTGGCATTTTCACTGGCCAGGAGCATGAATACAAAGCGGATATCCTCATAACTATCCCGGCCCTCAAAGGAAAGTCCGGTGGGGCATCGTCCGATTGCCAAAGCAAAGGGCCTCTTCATTTTAACCCTGGCATGAGGCAGGGCGACTCCCTCTCCTAAATAACTGGTAATTGCCTGTTCGCGATCCAGCAATTCATTGAGGACTTTTTTGCGGCCCGCGGGGGAGGGGATGAGCTGTTTGTATGTTCCGAGTAATTCAGCGTATGCAGACTTTAGATCGTTGCTTGACAGATCAATGACACGCGAGGATGTGATGTACCGGTCTACTCGCATGAAAAATTCAGGCCCAAGGAAGTGGTGCGGGATAAAATCCCTGTGATGAGTTAAAAAAGATGACTATTTTTCCCACTCCAAGGCACCGCTTTTAAGTTCATAAACGAGTCCCGCAACAAGTACGAAAGTGAAAAAAAGCATTGGTCCGAGCACGGGAACACCGGCAGCGGAAAGTTCACGATGGGTCAGAACCCAGGGGATAAGGAAAACAACATCAATATCGAACAAAATAAAGAGCATGGCGGTGATGTAGAACTTAACCGAGTACCTGGTGGTTTCACCAACTTCAGCAGACAAGCCGCATTCATAAGGGGAATCCTTGATCTTGCTGCGGGTTGCCCGTTGACCGAAAAGGTGGCTTGCAACCAGAATTCCCACGCCCATTCCGACCGCTAGTACGATCTGGATGAGAACAGGAAGAAAATCACCTAAAGACATGTTTTTTTGATGATAGCTATGCCATAAATTGGCAAGAATAAACGGGTAGTGGGAGAGATTTGAAGGATGTTGTCAGGGCTTGCCAAAATCATCCTTCCAATCATAAGATTTGTACTATGACGAAAATAACCGAATTTCGCAGAAATAAATTGTCCAAGCATCGCCGTGCCCGCGGTTTTACACTAGTGGAAATTCTCATCGTTCTTGCCCTCATTGGAATTGTTGCCGGCCTGGCAATGTCCAACCTCGGTGAGATCTTTGGGGGCGGAAAAGTAAAGGCAGCCCAGACGTGGGTAAACAGCACGGGCGAGGCCTATGTGAACAGTTATTTTGCCTTGGTTGGGGATTATCCCAAAAGCCTGGGTGATTTGCGCAACCCGCCCAATGGGGTGCCTCCTTTCGTTAAGCGGGCAGCAGATTTGCAGGATCCGTGGGGTAAGGAATATATTTATCAGTACCCGGGTGCCCGCAATACAGGGAGTTTTGATCTGTCCACCACCGGTCCAGACGGCACGGTAATTGGAAACTGGGACGGCGGAAATTGATTTGATTAAAAACGAGCGAATCCGGAAGCCATCCGGGTTTACCCTGATCGAGGTATTGCTCGTTCTTGCCTTGGTCGGTCTAATGGCCGGCATTGTTGGCGGAAATGCAGGTGCATTTATTGCAGGTGGAAATTTTGAACCACCCGATCGAGTACTTAAGAAATCAGTGCTGGATGCAGTTTATTTTGCCGGCGAAAGAAAGCGGGTCACCTTTCTGTCCTACCATGAGGATAATGCAACCTTTATGGTTTCGGATGCAAGTGGGAGCATCCTCGCAAAGCATGAAGTTTTTCAAAAATTAGAAAAGGTGGAAACCGAAGATTTTCCCGAGGTTAAATTGTATGCAGTCGGTCCATTGGCAGGGGCAGATGGTGGCAAAACTCAATATGATGAACGTGGATTGCGTTTGTTCCGTATTCCTTTTCATGCTGGTTGCAGTGTCCCTTTTCTGGCCGAGATTTCATTTCGGGAAAATGAACAAACCCTCTACTTTGACCCGTTTTCCGGATACGCGCTTAAGGAGATTGGGGAATGAGGATAAGGTCAAATATACCCGCTGATAGCAGAGGCTTTATGCTGATTGAAGTCCTGATTGCCCTGGCATTGTTTGGATTAGCTGCGGTGTACCTGGTTGACGGTGCATTTGTTGCCTCCAGGGTTGTGCGGGTTATGAAAGATACCAGAGAAATGGAACAGGATCTTCTCTGGGTGAGAAGTGAGGTTTTGAGTGAGGCGAATTATGACACCTTTCTTGAGGGGGGGGAGCTTACCACGCTTTCCATGGGGGAAGTAAGCTGGGAAGCAGAAGTGGAAATGACGGATGTGCTTGATTTGTACAAGGTTGTCCTGACATTGGATTACGATGGTAATGATGATTACGGGGTAGAGCCAGGAACAAGAACCTCCAGTATGTATCTACTAAGGCAAGGGTGGGGTGGGCATGCTGATTTTGTAACCGAGAGAAACCGGTTACTCGAGACCAAGCGTGATCAGATGCGGGAACTTCAGGACGAAAGGAAAAGGAACTGATGAAGCGGCCCCAAGGATTTTCCATGGTCGAGGTATTGCTTGCACTGGCAATTGGTGGCTTGGTCCTGATGGCAGCGAGCGGTCTTTTGGTCACAATTTCGCAGGCTTGGGCAAACCGGCCTGCCACCCGTGACGCCTTTGATGCACATGTTAATGGAGTGGCTCACTTTCTTACTGCCATGCTTGAAGAGGCAACCATTCCGGATCTTCCATCGCAAAATAACAAAGCCGTTGGACTGGGCAGACCGGTGGGTTTTTCCGATTCCGATGATCCCCTTATCCGGTTTTATCTGCGTGAAGCACCTCCCTTATTTTTTTGGCCTCACGGACCAGCAACCCGTGTTCATTCATTTCTACACTTGGATGATCGTGACGGTCTTACCCTTCTTTGGTTTACTGAACTTCAGGAATTGGAAAAAAACGAAAAGGGGGAAAGAGAACCTGAGGATGAAAATGATCTCTTTCGTACCCTGATCAGTCCATTCTGCTCTGAACTTTATTACTGCTATTACGGGGATGAGGATGCATCACCAGATGATATTAAAGACTGGGAGATCAAGGATGAGCTGGAGGAAAACCTCCAGTCCGGAAAGTTTCGGCTGCCTGCCTTTGTAAAACTTGTCTTCAGATGGGATGAAGAGGACCTTGAGCGAACCGTGACCCTTGCGATCGACCGCCCTGCTCCGAGTGGAGTGGAGGAGGAGCCGAAATGAGAAAGCGGGGCTCAATTCTTGTCTTTGTTCTCGCATTGATTGTGCTGCTTTCAGTGCTGTCGGTACGTTTAATGGAAGAAACCGTTCAGGAGTTGCGGCATGTTAGCCAGTTTCACCGCCGGGATGATTTGCGTATACATGCTTATTCCGCATTGGACTTGGCGGTTGGGGTGTTGGGTGAATTCCAATTATTGGAGGGCAAACTAAATGCCCCCGGACAGGGTTGGGGTGATCCCATCGGTTATTCAGGGCTCTCCCCGCTTGATCCGAATGTTCGCTGGTCCATTCGTATAACTGATGAGTCAGCAAAGCTCTCCCTTAATAAAATAAGTGAGAAGGACCTGGTGGAAATTTTTGCGATTATGCATAACCGTGGAAGTTCGCTGGTGGATGAGGATGATGGGCAACCTTATTATGATGCCTTGATGGATTGGCAGGATAGTGATGACAATGAGCGCGATGAGGGTGCGGAAGATGATCATTATGAAGCACTTGACCATCCTTATTTCACTCCCGGGCGACCCATTCAAAATTATGAGGAATTTCGAATGATCAAAGGATTTTCTTACGATCCATTTGAGTCAGAATATACCGGCTTGTTTTACAATGAGGGTGGTAGTGAAACAGAAAACATGGCGGACTTTCGGTCTTCCTTTTCTTTTTTTTATGATGGACCGGTCAATGTGAACGGTGCATCGAGTTTTTTAAAGAGATACCTTTGTGGGGATGATGATTCTTTGTTTGATGATTTTTCAAGTGGTCCTGCAGATGCTTCGGGTGAGGATTACTATACCAATGCAAATGATCCTAACCTTGCACGCTTACGGGGGAAACGAAACATTCCTTTTGGGGTTACCGCCAGTGCATTCCGGGTTGAGGTTTCCATTAACAAGGGGAAATCAAATTTCCGGTTGCATGTTGTTCTGAGCACGGACTTGGGAAATCCTTCCGTACGCCGTCAACCAAATGCTGGACAAAAAGCCCCCAGACCAAGGAGCCAAAAGAATGCATCATTGCGTTACCCTTTTCGGATTTTGTCCCTGAGGGAAAACGAGAATTTGATCGACTAGGGATGGGTGCGGAAGTAAATTTTAAGGTTTATGTCGGAAGAGCAGGATAGCCTCCCCGATCTGCCGATTGGAGGATTGCGCGAAATTACTCTCCGGATTCCGGGGGAATGTTTTTTTTGCGAGGCTTTAAATATGCCAGCAAACCTTTTAAAGGAGGCGGACCGCGATGAAGAGAAATGGCTGGAGAAGGTGGAGGACTTTGTCTTTCAATCACTGGGAGAATCTTCTTTATCACCATATCCACCGGAACAGTTAGCCTGGGGGTTTCATGGGTGTGACCAGTCTGGCAAAGTGATTGTGTTTGCTACACCTCTGGCCAGACTAAAACAATTGGGTTGGCAAAACTTTGAGCTTTTCCGGCGGGTATTTCCTTCTTTTGTCAGTCTTTTTGACCATGTTCGTGAAAGTGCCAGCATGGAATTTTTGCTTCACGAAGACACGCTCACGTTAGCCTGTTTTCCTGCGGGTTCATCGACACCAGATGAACTTGTCTCCTTGCCGGTTGACTGGGAAAATGATGAAGGTCTTGAACAGGTCAGAAGCAAATTACTCTCAATGGTGGAAGTGCAAAAGTATGCCCCTGCAGAAAAAATAACCGTGGCTACTGAAGTTGCCCGTTTGCCTGATGGTTTTTTTGAATTCAATCATTCTTCCTTTAACCATCAATCCTCTGAATCGAATATCCCCGATAAAGTCAGAATTTCTGCCGATGAGTTATGGTGCCATGATTTGCGGGACCCAGTTTTTAAGCAATCAGAGAAGAATATGCGAAAGCGTGCTAGAAGAAGGTGGAAATCAATGAGCTATGCACTCATTGCTGCCTTAATCCTACTTGGTTGTTACATCAGCGTGCAAATTGGGGAATTCAAACTGCAGGAAAAAAGAGAAGAGTCTGGAGAAATGAGCCGTCAAGTCCCCTTGGTTCTGGAATCTCAAAAACTTTTGGAAAAACTTAGACAAAATAAATTAGGAGGTATCGATCCGTTTGGTGCACTTGGACGTGTAGCCGTCCATCGAGGGGGGTCAGATAATAATCCTGACCTATGGTTTTCCCTCGCTCACTTTGAAACACGCAGTCATGTTAAGCTGGAAGGAGAGGGGAGAAATGTGGAATCAGTAAATACCTTTCTTGGTAAGTTGGAGGCGGCAAATATTTCCAAAATTCGCAAGGGCCGATCAGGAGAGGAGCTCAGGCAGATAAAAAGTGCGAAAGGAAAAACCACCTTTGAGGTGGAAATTGATTTACTCGAAGAGGCTGATGCGAAGGCCACCAGCGTGAAAGGGTCCAAACCATGAAAAAACTGGGTGCAGCCTTTCAACGAATGAGCGAGCGTGAACAGCGACTGCTGTCACTCTCGATCTGGACGGTTTTGGGATTATGCTTCTTTCAATTAGGAAAGCAGGGATTGTTGATTTCCCAGGACTGGGCTCTGGTAAACCAGGAGATGGTGGCACATCGATCTGTAATCAGCCTGAAGCCCACGATCGATAAAGCTTTGGAGCTGCAGAAAATAGAGCAGCAGAATAAGAGCTACGATAAAAAGAATTTAAGCAATCGTGCATCAAGTTTGGCGGACAAGGTTTTCCCAGGCCGTGATTACCGGGAAATGGACACTGATGAACGCGATCGATACTCCCAGCACCGTGTGCGCATTTCATTTCAGCGAGCCAGTTATGAACAGGTCAATGAGTTTGCCAGCTTGATTCGAAAGGAAAGTCCGTTCATGTTCTTAAGTGAAGTGAAGATTGAACCAAATTATCCGCCCCCATCCCGCCCTTATGACCCGACAACCTTTGATGCCACCTTTGAAGTGAGCTCCGTTGAATTTATCAACCAATGACCGATCCCTTGAAATATCTCTTTCTTTTCTTCGTCTTCATTTATCAATTATGTGCTCAGGTACCGGTTGCTGAGAGTCAAGCAGAGAGCGATGAACCAATTCCGGTTGCTCAAGGTGAGGAAGCCCAGGTAGCTAGCGGGTTTGGCACCAGTATTTTTTCTGACCCTGAGGAGCTTGCCAATATCGATGGCCTCAATGAACCCATGGAAAGACTGAAATTGCGGGATCATGATGCTAATATGATCCTCGATGCTATTCAGATGCTGACAGATCGGTATATTTTACGTCCTCAAAATCTTCCCCAGGTTAAGATTTCCTTTGATAGTATGAGTGTACTAACCAAGAGGGAAACCCTTCTTGCCCTCGAGAGCTTGCTGGCAATGAATGGGGTCGGGATTACCAAGATAGACAGTCAATTCTATAAAGCAGTTCCCACGGCTGGCATGAATGTTCATGTGCCAATCTGGTTAGATGGCCCGGCGTCCTCTTTGAGCCCAAGTCAGCGGATTTATATCAAGATGTTCCACCTCGAATATGCACCTGCATTAGAGGTCCGTGAGCAGCTTAATCCTTTTGCAACCCCGAGCGTTGGCTCACTTCTGGTTTTTGAAAAGGCGAACAGCATACTCATTACGGATGCACTGTTGAATTTGCAAAGGATGGAAAAATTACTGGAAACAATTGACCGGCCCATCCGCAAGGAAGACCTCGGAACCGACTTTTTTGTGTGGTCCACCAAGCACGCTGGTGCAAGGGAACTCGAGAGCAAGCTAAAGGGAATGATTGAGGGAAGCCTGAAACCCTTTCTTGGAGGAACGACGAAATTGGATTCGGACGATCGTACAGGAAAATTAATTATTATTACCCGCAAAGAAAACAAAGATACTATTTGGTTTTTCCTCGAAGAACTGGACGCTCCGGTGAAAATGAAAACGACGAGTAAATTATTCAAGCTTCAGCATGCTGAGTCCAAAGATATTCAGGGAATTCTAGACGAGGTCATTAAGAACCAGCAACGTATCAAGCAGCAACTGCAGGGAAAAAATGTTGCTGCCCGGGCTCAGGCTACCCAAAACACCAAAAACACCCCACCCGTTCCCGGTGCTGCCAAACCAGCCTCTGAAGCATCTCCTCCAACTGGGGCTGAAACTGGGGGTGAAGGGGCACATGAATTCAGTGATTTTGTCACCATCTCATCCGATGAAAGAAGCAATGCGATTTTGGTTTATGGGACAAAAGCGGATATTGACGAAATAGGCCGCATGATCGAATCACTCGATCAACCACTTCCCCTGGCAAGGATCGATACTATTTTTGTGATGGTTGATTTAACCGAACAGAACCAGCGGGGGATTGATGCCTTATTTGGTGGATTAGAGTGGTCGAAATTTGCACGGGGAGCAAGGGGTGATAATCTCTTTGGCGATCCGGTGACCTCAACCACACAGGTTACAAATGCAGATCCTGCGACTGGAGGAGTTGGGAGCGGTACTACTACAGTCACCAACAATGTGGGTGGAGAAACAATTCAGGGAATACTTGGGGTTCCTGGATTAAATACAACCATTCCTTTTCAAATGCAGGACTGGGAACTTACGGGTATACGCTGGGATCAAATCTTTGCACTTTCTTCAGAGAGAAATGATGTGAGGATATTTTCCACTCCCTCGCTCATGGTTTCTCACAATGCTCCCGAAGTTCATATTTTGATCGAGGATGAAAGAAATATTGTTGTGCCCACTTATGGCACTTATTCCTCCACCGAGAATACGAATACCGGGCAGCGTGACCAGATTACTGCAAAAACAGAACTGCAAATTAAAAAACCAAAAATCGGGCTTCCGCGCTATGATGAAAATGGAACACTCCTCAATCGGGGATCCATATTTATGGAAGTTGAAGTGAAGGCGGAAAAGTTTGATGAAACTCAAAGTAATACCTATGCAGGGCAATCACTACCCGCCAAGAAAATACGGGAGGCAAAGTCTTTGGTTACCATTCAGGATCGTGAGATTCTTGTTCTTGGTGGATTGCAGGAGGTACAGGTTGATTCCACAGAATCCAAGTATAATTTATTAAGTGACATTCCTTATTTTGGAGAAAAGTTTTTTCGTCCGAAAGCGGTTAAATATACCCCGACTGAATTATTGATTTTTCTCAAGCCTACGATCATGACCCCGGGAGGTGAGCAGACAAAGAGAAATATTGAACAGATTGATGAACGGATTGAGCCGACTTACGCTCCCCAATTCCGCTCTCCTTCAGGAAGGGTGCTTGGAATGCCAGATATTGATGGTAAGAAAAAGAATGAGCTGCCATCCGTCTCGAACCAAGACTCCCGTTCAATTCCCCCAAAACTGTGAAGGTCCGATTATTTTGCTGCAGTTTGGCATGCTTTGGAATGGGCTTGGTTGCAGTACCTGACCTAAATGCCCAGGGTAATCCTTTTTTGCGTCCAGGCAGTAAGGCTCCAACGAAGCCAGTTATTCGTAAACCTGCTCCACCACCACCGCCTCCAATTCCCCACAATCCAAACCTGGAATTTCGAGGCTATTTAAAACTCCAGGGAGAGTGGCATTTCGCTCTTTTTGATAAGAGTAAAAACCGTGGAGAATGGTTGCAGGAGGGAGAAACCATGTCCGATGGAGGACGGAAGATTGAAGGGTTTGATCTAAAAAACGAAGAGCTATTGCTCAAAGGTGGGGTAAAGTTGGCTTTGAAGGAATCAGAAAAGCGAACTCTTGCACTGCCAACTGGAGGTGGGCAACCCACACCAGTAAAGCCGACTCCTGGCAAGATTCCCCCACCCAGAAGGTAGTTATGAAAAAGTTTTGCTCATCTGGTTTAGTCAGAAGTTCTTGGGGGCAATATGCTTTTCGAAGCAAATACCCTGAAGATG
>JAYQBI010000028.1:0-11944 GCA_038137235.1 Opitutales bacterium
TTGTCTACAAATAAAATTTTGTTTGGCTGCTCCCATTCGATATTGGATTGTTTTACCCTTCTTGTTTTATAGGCACTGAAGGGGAGAGATGGGCGATCTCGCGTCCATGATTGCCATTTAAGAAATAATTTTGAAGGGTTTCCATCAAATACGATGAAAAAAGAGAAAAGAAATGTAGCCAATAATATCGCCGACAGCACCAAAAAAAACTTTTTCATTTAGCTGATATACTTAAGAATAGGCATGAAATGATGTTTAAATTAAAATAAAATTTACCAGTCTTTTGCAAGAGGTATTCTTTTTGCAAGAGATGATGGCCAGAATGGACCATTATATACCATAGAGGAGTAAACTTGCAAAAGACTTGCTCCGGCGTCCAGTTTTGCTTGAGCACTATCAGTATCATGAATACCACCTGATCCAATAATCGTTAATTTTCCCTCCGTCAGTCGATTGATAAATTTTACTACCTTGGTAGATTTTTCTTCGACTGGTTGTCCACTGATACCGCCTTTGGGGATTTTGCGATTTTTCCATTCAGCGGGCGGTTTAATCGAGGTATTACATGCGATTATTCCATCAAAGCCATAATCAACAACAAGACCAACAACTTTTTCGATCAAAGAAAAGGATTCGTCAGGTGAAATTTTTACAAGGCATGGCGGTCTTGGGCTGTTAATTTCAGGGTTTTGAGAAGTTCTAATATTTCTAAAACCCTTCAGAAGAGGATCTAAATAGTCGGCACTTTGTAATCTCCTTAGGTCTGGTGTGTTGGGTGAACTTACATTGATCGTAATATAATCTGCAACACCTACCACGGCATGATAGCCAGCGATGTAGTCGTTGAGAGCCTCTTCTAAAGGAGTTCCTTTTCCTTTTCCTATATTAACGCCCAATGGAACCTTACGAGAATTTTTAGGATATGTATTTTCAATACGATCTACCAAGGCATGAACTCCTTCGTTGTTAAATCCCATACGATTTATTAGAGCACAATATTCCGGAAGTCGAAAAAGCCTTGGCTTATCATTGCCTGATTGAGAAAGGGGAGTCACAGTTCCTACTTCAATATGTCCAAATCCAAGTGCTTCAGATATCTTCGGAAACTTTCCATCCTTGTCCAGTCCCGCGGCCTGTCCAATTCGATTTGGGAAATGCAGCCCCATGCAAGTAACCGCCGATTGAACATTTTGAGTGCTCAGGCCTGTACAAAGGTTCAGGGATTTACATATCAACCTCGACTTTGATGCAATTTCCATCAGCCTAACGCTTTTTTCGTGGGCTAATTCAGGGTCAAGGCGAAAGAGAATGGGTCGGAGTATTTTTTGATAAATTGGAATCATAATTTGCGAAGATGCCTTAAAAAGCAAAAAAAATGGGAAAAATTTAGAAAAATTAGCACAATGGATTGACATACAAAAAAAAGATGGCTTATGGCAAACCAATGAAAAAAACAAGTCCGAGCTTAGATTGGTGTGTTGTGCGTTGCGACGCGGAAAAAAAATGGTGGGTCGATTCGATAAGCGATACTGAAAATTGGGATATCGACGATTTGGGCATTATCGACCCCAAGCAATTTCTTTATATCAGCGAATTATTGGATTCGATGACAGAATTTGGCCTTCAGTCTCAGATGGTAGATGAGGCCTTTTTTACCTTTGAAATTTCGGAGGAATTAAAAGACGAGAAAGTAAAATTAGTGAGAGTGAGAGACTCACTTTTGAAAGCAGAAGATATGCTATTTGCACTTCCAGATGTGCTCGACGAGGAGAAAGGACCATACGCCGATTTCCTTAATCATGTATCAATGGTCAGAGTTTCTATGCTTAATGAATTGATTGAATTTTCTGAACCTTACACAATGGAAGAGATGGAAGAGGTTTTATCTGAGAGGCTCAATAACGACTTTCTTGAAGGAAGAAGGAGTCACTTCAGTGATGAATTAACAGCCATTTTAGAATTTGTTCCAGATGGCTTTGAGATTGACGCTGATTTGGATGAAGATGACTCAGGTGATGAGGATAAAGGTGAAGACTACTCTGATTTGGATAGTCACCTAATTGATGTCTCTGATAAGGATGAAAAACTACTTCCCGACGAAGATTTAAAGTGGGACGAAGATGATGAGAAAGAAGAGGAGGCTACTCCTTACGAAGGCGGGGCTCCCGACGAACAGTAATTTTGCTTGAGGGTTATTTCTTCAAAAGCTCAATCACTCTTTCCGCAAAGTATGATAGTATTAAGTCTGCACCTGCCCGTTTAATAGAAATCAACGATTCCAAGGCACATGAATCTTTGTCTAACCAGCCAAGTTTTGAGGCTGCACACACTCTAGAATATTCACCGGAGACCTGATAAGCGGCAATGGGAAGTGATAAATTTTGTTTGGCCCAGTGAATGATATCGAGATATGGCTCAGCTGGCTTCACCATTAAAATATCTGCCCCTTCCTCAAGATCTAGCATTAATTCTCTCCTCGCCTCTCTTGCATTACCAGGACATAGTTGATATGAGCTCTTATCGATGCAAATTTCGCCTTTGGATGACCCAATCGCTTCTCGGAAAGGGCCATAATATGAGGAACAGAATTTTGCGGAATAGGCCATTATAGAGACCTGATGAAACGATTTTTTATCAAGCGCTTGACGGATTGCCCCAACTCTACCATCCATCATGTCTGAGGGTGCGACCCAATCATAGCCAGCACTAGCACAAAGAACTGAGGCTTTTGCAAGCATTTCAACGGTTAAATCATTATCGATAGCTCCATCTCTTCCCACTATACCATCTTGACCATGGGATGTGTATGGATCAAGAGCCAGGTCTGCGATTAAAATAAAATCTCTGCTTAACTCGCTCAAAAGAGAGGCAGCCTCATACATGAGAGAAGTTGTGTTTAGAATCTCAGAGCCCTCTAAGTCTTTTAAGTCAGATGAAATTTTTGGAAAAAGTGCAAATCCTCTGATTCCGCTATCTACCCAAAATGCGATTTGTGATTTAAGCCTTTCCAGCGGCCAACGAAAAATTCCCGGCATTGACTCAACCTCTTCCACATCAGTGCCAGAATGAATGAAAACGGGGAGTATAAAATCGGTAGGCTGTAAGTGCGTTTCCTCCAGCAATGATAAAACAGCAGAATTTTTACGGAGTCTGCGTGGGCGATGTTTGAACTCAAAGGTCATTTCTTTATTGAGGTTATGTTCGACAACCAAGAGTGAATTATAGATGATTTAACGAAAATGACCCTTTCGCAAACCTAAATTCTGAGATTTAATTAATCGCCCTATGGAATTCAACTCAGAAGCGGAAATATGGTTAGCCTTAATTTTGCTAATTGCTGCCATGGTGTCCTACATTTGGGAAAAGGTTCGGATGGAAATAACATCTATTTCTTTGTTTCTTGGGATCATTGTAATTTCTTCATTTAGCTTACCCAATTGGCCAAGTTTTACAGAGATAATGAAAGTTTTCGCGAGTGAGGCACCCGTTACTATTATTGCTATGTTTATGGTCAGTGCTGCACTAACAAGGCACCGACTAATAGAAGGACTCTCGAAATATTTGGAGAGCTTTACCAAATGGGGCTACAAGCCCTTTATGTTGTTAATGCTCGTAATAATCGCTTTCTTTTCTGCGTTTGTAAACAATACCCCCGTGGTGGTCATTTTATTGCCGGTAGCGATTAGCCTTTCCAGGCCACTGGGCGTTTCATCCTCTAAGATGCTGATACCAATATCCTATGCGTCAATATTTGGCGGGTGTTGCACCCTATTGGGTACGAGTACAAATATTTTAGCAAGTGGTATAATGTCTGAATCAGCTCTTTATCCCAAAATGTCTGCCTTGGGCATGTTTGAATTGGCGAAGATTGGGCTACCTCTATTGTTAGGCGGAGTGTTATTTTTGGTCCTATTCGGCCAAAAACTGCTGCCAGAAAGGGAAGCACTTAGCAGCATTATATCAACCATAGAAAGAAAAGAGTTTTTAACGGAGGCCATAATCCCTAAGAACTCTTCCCTCTTAGGATGCCGATTGGAAGAATCCTCTCTGTCTTCATTATCGGGAGTGCGATTGCTAGATGTGGTCAGAAAAGGCAAGAGTTTGGCCCCTGCGATGAATTCGCTGGAATTTCAATTAGGAGACCGGCTTATATTAACCTGTAAGCCTGATGGCCTTTTGAATGCCAGGGAAGAAGCGGGTATTGAGTTCTTTAACTCTCTTTCAATTGAAGCAGATAGTGTATCCGTAGAAAAGGCATTAATGGTTGAGGGGATGATCAGTCCGTCATCTGCTTTCTTGGGCAAGAGACTCATCGATGCCAATTTTCGCACGAATTACAATCTTGCGGTAGTGGCTGTTCATAGAAAGGGAAAAAACCTTCAACTAAGGCTGCAAAGCCTTAGGTTGAAGGCAGGTGATACATTACTTTTTCTTGGCAGCGAAAAAAACATAGATGAGCTAAGGGAAAGTGAAAATGTTGTGCTTTTGGATAGCCCGCCTTTGCCCGTTGAAAAGCAAATCTTTAAATCTATTGGAGTAATTGCCATTCTTTGTGCAATAATTTTCTTTGCAAGTTCATCTATAATACCTTTGTCACTCGCATCTGTAATGGGTGTAACCGCGTTAATCGCAACCCGCTTAATAAACTTTCGTGAGGCATTTAAGGCAGTTGAGTGGAATATAGTAGCACTAATTTATGCGATGCTTGCCGTAGGCGTAACCATGCAAAAAACTGGAGCATGCGATCTTTTGGCTGAATTTGTCCTTAAGGTGTGCCTTTCTAACTTTGATGGGAATTGTCAGCTAATTCTAGCTATTGCAGGAATTTATCTTACAACTGCTATCCTTACGGAACTGCTTTCAAATAATGCAACCATTGCAATCATGGCTCCGGTTGCTCTAGCAGTTGCTTATCAAATGGGTCTAGATGAATACACAGCACGTTCATTTATTTTGACTACATGTATTGCTTCATCAGCAAGCTTCATCACCCCAATTGGATACCAAACAAACACTTTTGTCTACGGAGTTGGCGGATATCGATTTAAGGACTTTGCTAAATTTGGTACTTGGCCCATGTTGTTCTATATGACAGGCACAACTTTGCTCGTGTCTTGGTATTGGGGATTTTTATTATAAAATACGCCAGGCAACATAAGTTGTGCTTATTCAGGCATTTTGGAAAACATTGAAAAGGGAGCAGTCTTATTAAAAGATTTTTGTGCTTTTTTTGAATGATCGCCTGTCATTTTTTCATAAAAAAAGATACAAATTGCCAGAAAGGATAAAATCAGAAGCAAAAACCCCTCGTTTAAAAAAAGAAAAACGAAATTAATTTTTTTTCTAAATTTTATAAAATTTTGCAAGACATGATTTTATGAAGTTTTCAATCAAACTTCATCTACATTGATTTGCTGGCATAAAATGAATAAGAAGGCTTAATGTATTTGTGACTCTCCCCTTGACCAAAGCGAACCATTTCGCAAGACTATGGATCTGTGAATTTTGCAAGAATATATACTCAAATGCTAACATCAAAAAACATAAGCATAAGTATAACTAATAGAATTTAAACAACATTTCCATGAGCGAACTAAAAGAAAATAAAGAAGCAGATAACTACGATTCATCAAAAATACAGAAACTTGAGGGCTTGGAGGGAGTTCGCAAGAGGCCCGATATGTACATCGGCGATACCAATGAGCGGGGACTTCACCATTGCGTCTTTGAAATTGTAGATAATTCAATCGATGAGGCACTTGCTGGTCATTGTAGCGAAATAAAAGTCAATATTCATGGAGACGGATCATGTACGGTTCAGGATAATGGTAGGGGCATACCAGTCGATATTCATCCAAAACATAATATCCCAGCTTTAGAACTTGTTTTAACAAACCTGCATGCAGGCGGAAAATTTGGCAAGGGTGCCTATCAAGTTTCTGGAGGGCTGCATGGCGTTGGGGCTAAGTGTGTCAATGCAGTTTCTGAATGGTTTATTGCTGAAGTTCGAAAAAATGGAAAAGTACATCAAATGAGGTTTTCCCGAGGCAAAACTACACAAGAATTAAAAATTATTGGAGAAACAGCTTCGTCTGGAACAAAAATCACATTTTTTCCTGATGACCAAATATTTACCGAAACCAAAGAATTCAAGTTTGAGCTATTGGCCAAAAGGCTGAGGGAACTGGCATTTCTAAATCCAGGCGTCAGGATCATTCTGGCAGACGAAAAAGACAGTAAAACCGAAAATTTTTACTTCGAAAACGGGATAGAAGAATATGTAACTTTCTTGAATAAGAATAAAAACACATTGATTAATAAACCCATATCATTTGATGGGGAAGCACCTACTGAAACAGGTGATGGCACAATTATCACAGAAGTGTCAATGACATACAACGACTCGTTTAATGACCAACTTTTTGCCTATGCAAATTCAATACATAATGTCGAGGGAGGAACTCATCTTTCTGGCTTCAGAACGGCCTTGACTAGAGTTATTAATACATATGCCCGCCAGAATGAGTTACTAAAAGAAAAAGATCTATCTTTGACGGGTGATGATGTCCGAGAAGGATTAACTGCTGTAATTTCTGTCAAAGTGCCTGAACCTAGATTTGAGGGTCAAACTAAAACAAAATTATCCAATCGTGAAGTGGATGGAATTGTGCAAAAAATAGTAGGTGAAAAACTCAAGAATCATTTTGAAATAAACCCAGATGAAGCAAAATTAATCATACAAAAAGTAATTCATGCAGCAAGGGCAAGAGAAGCAGCACGGAAAGCCCGAGAGACGGTAAGAAAAGGTGCTCTTTCTGGCGGTGGATTACCTGGAAAATTGGCGGATTGCTCAGAAAAAGATCCTTCAAAAAGTGAACTTTACATAGTTGAGGGAGATTCTGCGGGTGGTTCTGCAAAACAAGGTAGAGATCGTTTGACCCAAGCGATTCTTCCCCTTCGCGGTAAACTCTTAAATGTTGAGAAGGCGAGATTAGATAAAGTTCTTAATAACGCTGAAATAAGAAGCCTAATCACTGCTGTAGGGACTGGTATAGGTGATCATGAAGGAGAGGGCTCATTTGACGCAAGCAAAGCAAGGTATCACAAAATAATCATCATGACAGATGCGGATGTCGATGGTGCACACATTCGAACACTTCTACTTACATTTATATTTAGGCAAATGAAAGGCCTAATTGAAAATGGTTATGTTTATGTAGCTCAACCACCGCTTTACAAAATTAAGAGAAAAAAAACTGAACAGTATGTTCAGGACGATGCCGAAATGAGTAAGATTCTCATTAACCTTGGTTGTGAAGATATCCTTTTCAAGGACACCGTCACAGGCGAACTTTTTTCCGGTGAAAAAATTAATGAAATCAACAGTGTATTTTTAAGAATTGAGCAACTCGGAAAAACTCTTGCGAGGTATGGTTGTACCCTTTCCCGCTTTCTGTCACAGTATGATGAGAATCTGCGTAAACTCCCTGAATTTGTTGCCAGGATTCGTACTGGAAATGAAGAAGAACTAAGATTCCTGAGCGATATTGATGCAAAAATTGGATTTCTCCGTAACTATGATATAACAGATGATGAAGTCGATTTTACTCGTGAAATATCAAAAGAAAATGCAACTATTTCTCAACGAATCTCTGTTTATGAAATTTATGAGAGTAAAGAAATAGAAAAACACATTAATTATTGCTTAAATATTGGTTTGAAAACCAGTTTTTTTGTTGAGAAAGCTGAGTCCAATTATGCACTTACCTCAACAGATGATAATGATTCTCAAATTACACCGATTGAGGGTATTGAACACTACTTAAGAGAAGTACGCTCCTTAGGAAAAAAAGGACTTCAAATTCAACGCTATAAAGGTCTTGGGGAAATGAACCCCAAGCAACTCTTTGAAACAAGCATGGATCCCTCAAAACGCACTTTAATAAAAGTCGAAATTGAAGATGCTGTTGCAGCTGATGAGATGTTTACAATGCTAATGGGAGAGGAAGTTGCTCCGCGAAGGGCGTTTATCGAAGATAATGCTTTAAATGTTACAAATTTAGACGCTTAACAATTTTATTTTTGGATATGAATACAAGAGAGAATATCAGTGATTTAATGCAGTCAGCTTACATTGACTACTCTATGTCAGTTATCGTTAGTCGTGCCTTACCCGATGTAAGAGATGGATTTAAGCCGGTACAACGCAGAGTTTTGTATGCAATGTTACGCGAAGGATTATTGCATAATAGGGCTTACGATAAATGTGCCGGCGTAGTGGGTGAAGTCTTAAAGAATTACCATCCTCACGGTGATAGTTCCGTCTACGATACTCTTGTAAGAATGGCCCAACCTTGGGTGATGCGTTATCCCCTTGTTGATGGGCAGGGCAATTTCGGTTCAGTTGATGGTGACTCAGCAGCAGCATACCGATACACAGAATGTAGACTCACCAAAATTGCGGAAGAGTTGCTAAAAGATATCGATGAAGATACTGTAAACTTTGTTCCCAATTATAAGGAAAGCTCAACCGAGCCATCGGTACTACCATCGTCACTGCCTGCTCTTTTGATGAATGGTTCGACTGGTATAGCTGTAGGCATGGCGACAAATATTCCACCCCATAACTTAACTGAACTTATTAATGCAATTTGCACAATTATTGATGATCCAGAAGTAAGTATTGAAGATTTAATGCAAATTATTCCTGGACCAGATTTTCCATCGGGTGGTAGTATATTTGGGAAGAGCGGTATCGATTCTTACATGAAAACCGGTCGGGGAATCGTTCGAATGCGAGGATCCATGCATGTAGAAGAGCTGCCAAGTGGTAGGCAACAAATCGTAATTACCCAAATTCCTTACAATGTAAATCGTGCAACTCTGGTTACTAGAATTGCAGATTTGGTTAAAGAAAAAGTTCTCGATGGCGTGAGTGATCTTCGGGACGAATCAACCGAAGAGACTAGAATTATAGTTGAACTCAAAATGGGTGAGATTGAGAGGGTTACTATGAATAAACTCTACAAGCTCACCGCCTTGGAAAGTAGTTTCGGGGTAATTTTGTTGGCTTTAGACAAATTAAGACCAAGGCAACTTACAATAAAAGAAGCCCTGGTTTGTTTTATAGAACATCGACGAGAAGTCACACTTCGCCGCACGCAATACCGACTCAGAAAAGCTGAAGATCGTGCACATATTTTAGAAGGATACAAAATTGCACTAGATAATTTAGATGATTTTGTTCGTATTATTAGGAGTTCGGCTAACAGAAATGAAGCAAAAGTTAATTTAATTAATAAGTACTCACTTTCCGAGCGACAAGCGAATGCAATACTTGATCTTAGACTATATCAATTAACTGGTCTCGAAAGAGAAAAAATTGACGACGAGTATTTACAATTAATGGACATAATTAATCGATTAAAAAATATTATCGATAATGAATCTGTTTTGCTTGATTTAATAAAAACAGAACTAAACGAACTTAAGAATATATATGGGGATGCACGCAAATGTGATATTGTCGATGCAGAAGGTGATGTTCGCATGGAAGATTTAATTCCTAATGACGGTTGCGTTGTAACGGTAACTGAAACAGGTTTTATCAAGCGTACTTCAGTAGAAGAATTCCGGCTTCAAAATCGTGGAGGTAAAGGTGTAATCGGAAGTGGTCAAAAAGACGAAGACCCTATCTGCGTCTTACAAACTTGTAATGCCCATGATACTTTGATGTTTATTATGACCAATGGCAGGGTTTATGTCGAGAAAGCTTATGAGATTCCAGAATGTAGTAGAACCTCAAAAGGTAGAAACATTATTAATTTTTTAAATCTACAAAAAGGTGAAAAAATTGCATCTTTAATTTCTGTTGATTCTTTCGAAACTGACAAATCACTAATCCTTTGTACGCGCAAAGGTGTTACAAAGAAAACAAAGCTTTTAGCATATAAGAATCATCGCAAGGGTGGCATAATTGGTATTAATGTTGATGAAGGCGATGCGGTTCTCAATGCCTTACTCGCTACTGATAACGATCACCTATTGCTTCTTTCTAAAACTGGAAAGGGCTTAAGGTTTGATTGTAGTCAATTGCGTAATCAAGGCCGTGTCACTAGAGGGGTTAGGGGTATGCGACTTAAAAATAGCGATGAAATTGCCAATATGCTTGTAGTTGATGATAACCGGCTTCTTTTACTTTGCGGTAAGAATGGACTTGGTTTGCGTACACGTTTTGCAACTTTCTTACCAAATGGAGGTGTTACTAATGACCTGGATACAACCTCGACACCTCGAAAAAGAGGAGGCCAGGGAGTTACTGCGATGAACACAGCCAGTCTTTGCTCAGCACTCTCAGTTGCCGAAGATAGTGAAATCCTTATGGTTACCAAAAAAGGTCAAGCTGTACGTTGCCCTGTTCTTAATATTAGAGAAACGAATAGAGGCTCTAAGGGAGTTCGTTTGGTTAATCTGTCTGAAAAGGATGTTTTGATAGGTGTTTCTGAGGTGGTTAAACTTGACGAAGAGGTTACCAGCAGTGAATCAAATGAAGATACCTCATTAGAGGCTCCTAGTCCATTAACTAGCCCAAATGAGTAACTTGCTTAGGTTGATCTTTTCAGAAACTCTTTTAAGTAAAAGAAAACATGCGATTGAGTCGAATAGTGCTGAATGAAAAAATTGTTTTTTATGGTTACAATAAATTTCTGCATAATTTTCGAGTTCTTCAAATAAATCAAATTTTTTTGCTAGTTTGCTTAAGCTTAATTCTTTTTCAGTTGGATATAATCTGCTGTAAATAATTTTTGTATCCAACCATGGGCCCCATTGCAATCGCTGTCCACTCTCTCCAATTGCAGGATATGGCATTATTGCTTTTATTAGATTGTGCTCAACGCTATGATGGTGTGCTACATAGACTAAGGGTTGTTTAAATTTATTTTTTGAAAATAGTTCGATTAGACTCTTTTCTAACTCCTCTTTGGTCATTAAGTTACCGCTAATCTCAATCGCATTTTCGATCTTACCATTTACAATATAAATAAATCCAGCTTCACGTATGCCTTTTTTAAGAGACCCCTCGAAATCCATAACCAAGAAGCTTGATTTTTCCCATGATACCCGCATTTGATGACTTTTTTTCTCTTTGTAAGGAATCAACCAATGACCTTGCATCCACACTATGCAATGCAAGCATTAAAACAAGTTTTAAGGAAGATGGTTCGATTGTTACTAATTTTGATATCGAAATTGAAAAAAAAATTCGTGATGTTATTAAACATTCTTTTCCTAATCATTCCATAATTGGAGAAGAGCTTGTACCACATCAGGAAAATGAATCTGTATCATGGATTATCGATCCTATTGATGGAACATTAAGTTTTAGCCACGGATCTCCTCTATTTGGAACATTAATAGGCTTACTTGAAAATGGTGAGCCACGATATGGCTTCATGAGATTACCTATGGTGAATGACACGATTCTATACAGTGACGGCAACCATACCTATGTAAATGAGAAACCATCAAATCTCAAGACCTTCAATGGTTGGAATAACTCTTTAGTTTTAACGACCGATGTTAACACTATTTTAACATCACCAGCTTCAAGCTTTTGGAACCTTGCAATAGAAAATGGAGCAATAGCTCGAACATGGGGAGATTGCTTTGGGTATTTCATGTTTTGCTCTGGCAGAGCTGACATGATGACAGATACAAATTTAAAAAAAGTTGATATTTTACCAATCATTCCACTTTTGAAAGGCGTGGGAGCATCGATTGTTACTTTCGGTATGAATGATTACCAGCACCTTATGGCTCTATCACCCGAAGGATATGGTGAGTTGAAAAATCTATCAGGAAAGAGCTAGGATGGAGCGGGCGAAGGGGTTCGAACCCTCGACATCCACCTTGGCAAGGTGGTGCTCTACCAACTGAGCTACGC
>JAYQBI010000029.1:0-11701 GCA_038137235.1 Opitutales bacterium
GGCCAGGGCGATGATGTGATGCACGGTGGCTCGGGCAACGATACTTTAATCGGTGGTCAAGGTAATGACACCATGACCGGTGGCGAAGGCCGCGATATTATGTTTGGCGGTCAAGGCGAGGATGTTCTCAAGGGCGGAACCGGTGATGACTGGCTGAATGGAGGCGATGGAGCCGATGTTCTCGACGGGGGAGAAGGAAAGGATGTTGCCGCTTATCTTTGGTCTGATGAAGGTGTTGAAATCGACCTTGAAAAAGGTACCGGTAAAGGTGGCTGGGCCGAAGGAGATGTGCTCAAGGACATCGAAGGCGTGCGTGGTTCCATGCATGACGATATTATTAAAGGCTCGGATGCAGATAACTGGATTGTTGCCGAAGCTGGTGATGACTTGGTCGACACTGGAAAAGGCAATGACACGGTTCGCGGAGGAGAAGGCGATGATATCATCCTAGGAGGCGAAGGAAACGACAAGCTTCATGGCGGCAAGGGTGACGATTATATCTTTGCTGGTGAGGGAGACGATGTCCTCACTGGTGGCCAGGGCAATGATCAATTGTTCGGTGGCTCCGGAAACGATGTACTTAAGGGTGGAGCCGGAAATGATTACTTGGAAGGTGGAGCAGGTGCAGATGTTATCAAAGGTGGCAAAGGTGAAGACACTGCTTCATACGCATATTCAGAAGAGGGTGTGAATGTTGACCTCTCCAAGGGCACCGGTAGCGGTGGAGATGCGGAAGGGGATCGCCTTTCCAGCATCGAAAATGTCATTGGTTCCGCAAACGACGATGTCTTAAAGGGTGATTCTGGAGACAATAAATTGTTTGGCTGGCATGGTGACGATGTTCTTGATGGAGGCAAAGGTAACGATCAACTCTACGGTGGTTCTGGTGACGATACTCTCCGTGGCGGCCAGGGAGATGATAAACTCTTCGGTGGATCGGGAGACGATGATCTCCGTGGTGGTTCCGGAGATGACTTCCTAGCTGGCGGTTCTGGAGATGATACCCTCCGGGGCGGTAAAGGTGACGATGTTCTTGAAGGTGGCTCCGGAGACGACGATCTTCGCGGAGGCAAGGGAGATGATATCCTCAGAGGTGGAGAAGGGGATGATGTTCTTCGCGGAGGCAAGGGCGACGACATTCTTGAGGGAGGCACGGGAGATGATGTTCTACGTGGCGGCAAGGGTGACGACACCATCATTTACAATACCGGAGACGGTAACGATACCGTGATTGGTGGTAAAGGTCAGGACACCCTTCAACTCGCTGATGTCAGTGCCACTGAATTTGTGGAAAACTGGGAACTTGAAGACCGTAAAGGTAATTCCATCGATGCCAAAGCATTGATTGTTGACGGTAAGTTGGATCTGTCATCACTCAAGGGAGTAGGTAGTATTACTGCTCCAGATGGCAGTGAAATTGATTTCAGGTCACTCGAAACCATTTCCTTTGCTGCTTATGAAGCACCGATCGGTGAAAACCTCGTGGTTAATTCAAGTTTCGAAAATCATGGTGACTTACAGAAGGGAACTTGGGGATTATTTAACTCTGATGGCGTCGAAGGCTGGAATGTGGATAAAGGTAAAATTGAAATCCAGGCAGCCAAGCACGGAGGTACCCCAGATGGAGCCAGTGATGGAAATGCATTCATGGAAATGAATCATTCTAACATCTATCAGGATATTCAGACTGGCACAGAGGGTTCCTTCAAATTGTCATTCGATTTTTCAGCCCGTGAAATCGCAGGAGCGGATGTTTCCTCCGCTAATGAAACTGAGGTTTATTGGAATGGAGAAAAAGTGGCTACCGTCACTGCTGATGCCAAGGGTTGGGAAACTTTCGAGTTTGAGCTTCCCGCCAATATGACTGAAAGCGACTTATCCAGACTCGAATTTCGTGGAGTTGGCGACGGTAAGGGTTACGGAGGATTAATTGATAATGTTTCCGTTGTCCGAACTGCCTGAGCTTACATAGGGGATTTCGCCCCTACATAGCCTCCATTTAAAATGGAAGGCGGATCATTGGTGTATTTAAATACGCTTACACAACTTGATGGGGTGGATTTCTTTTTATGAAATTGCCCAATTCGTTATCTCATTCGGTTTTTGGCGTTGCTGATATATGTATTTACTAATACGAAAATTATAAGCTTATATAAACCCTTGTAATTTCAATTTGTGTCACCTCCTTTTCGATCAGATTCAACTGACAGTCTGGTATCAACCGATGATCTTGATCAGGCATCATCTCTGATTAAGTTTAAATCTTTTCTTTTTCTTTCAGCTTTTGCTCTGCTGATCCTGGTTGCCATTATCTGCAGTGTATGGATTAAGGTGCCGATAAAGGTCAAGGGTCCGGCCGTTATTTGGTCAGACCTCGGAGTTCTTCAGGTTGCTGCGAAAGATCCTGGCAGTGTGACTTCCATTTCGGTGAAAGTGGGAGACCGAATAGAATCCGGACAGGTTATTGCCGTTCTTGACCAGACCCGGGTGCGCGATCAATTGATGGCAGTGGAAAGCAAGTTGGATGTGCTGAATAAATTTATTTCTGACATCCAGTTGTTGCAGAGATCAGACCAACGAAAAAGGCAGGACTTGAAGAGTAAAATTGACCATCTTCAAAAAAGTTCTGATTCGCTTAATGAAAATCGACTGCAACGGTTAAAATTGCGAAAAAACGAGCTCAAAAAACTCTATGAGGATGAATTGATTCAGTTTGACCAGTACCATTCCTTTATCGATCGGATAGACGATGCCGAAGCTAAGATTATCGCTGATCAGAGAATGACCTTCAATGATTTCAAGGAGGAAAATTCAAAGTACTCCACTGATGCCCGTGAGCTTTTGCAGAAACAATTAGAAGCAGATCAGCTTTCCACAGAAGTTACTCTTCTGAAGAGTCAGCTTGCTGACCAGGGAAAATTGAAAACCCTGATAAGTGGAAGGGTTGTGGAAATTACCACTTCGGTGGGGGACTATTTGACTCCAGGTTCTCCGGTTCTGTTGGTGCAACCGGATTCGGATGAAGATAAGATGAATTTTGTGGTCTTCATTTCCAGTGAACAGGTAAAACCCGTAAGTGCTGGGATGCGTACCGAATTGGAGGTTTCCGCCTTTCCTCCCACCAAGTATGGAAAATTGGTAGCCCAAGTAAGCGGAATTTCTCCCATGCCCATGTCGTCTTCTGGATTAATGAAAGAATTACGAAACGATCAGTTAGTTGCCCGCATTACTCAGGAGGGTAGTCCATTTATGGTGAATGTGGATATACTTAGGGATGATAGCACGGGCGAATTTCTTTGGAGCTCGGCCTCAGCCAAAAAAAGAAGGTTGCAAGTCGGTATGGTTGGAGAAGGAAGCATAATTACTCGATATGAACGGCTGATCTGGTTGCTTTTGCCACAAACCGAGTGAGATGTTTTCTTTCCTGAGCAAACGTTTATCCGGGATTCGTACTCCTTCTATTCTTCAGGTTGAGCATACCGAATGCGGGGTAGTATCCCTCGCCATCGTATGCGGTTACTACAGGAAATGGTTTTCCATCGAATTTCTGCGCGATGCCTGCGGGGTTTCCCGGGATGGAAGCAATGCAATGAATTTGATCAAGTTTGCCAGGGAGCATGGTTTTGATGCCAGTGGTTACAGCTTGGAGCTGGAGGAACTGAAAGAATTGAAATCCTTCCCCATGGTAATTCATTGGAAATTTAATCATTTCGTGGTGCTTGAGCGCATCAAGGGGAAGCGGTACTGGATTAATGATCCTGCGGCTGGCCGAATGGTGCTCGATGAACGCGAGGTGGACGAGTGCTTTACCGGGGTCGTTCTTACTTTCGAGCCGAACAAGGATTTTAAACCATCCGGCCGTCCCCCCAGTTGGGCCCGTTCCCTTTTGCGTTACGCAGGGGAAATCAAAATGGGATTGTTCCTTGCTGCCACGCTTGGACTGGCCTTGGTGATTCCTGGTGCGTTGCTACCCATTCTTTCTATTGTTTTTATTGATTATGTACTCGTTCAAGGTTTCAAGGATTGGTTACCAATCCTTTTGGGCAGTGTGGGAGTGCTAGCTGTGTTGCAATTTTTACTCAGCTATCTGCAGCAGACAATCACGATGGTATTCCAAACCAGGTTGTCCATCGCCCTTAACAGTAAACTGTTGAACAAGTCGATGAAGCTGTCGCTTGCTTTCTTTTCGCAGCGTTCAGCAAGTGAAATTGCAGGCCGTTCTCAACTGGTTGATCAATTGTCTGCTCTTATTGCCGGACCTCTGGGAAAGTCATTTATTGGCCTCTTAACAGCAGTGGTCTACTGGTTCGTGATGTTTTATTTTCAAAGCACGCTTTCATGGATAGTGCTGGGAATTGCTGCGGTGAATCTGATCTATTTCTCCTGGCAGGTGGGAAGAGTACGCGAGCTTAATCAGTCAATTACACGCGAGGCCAGTTTATTTACCGGCGAGCAATTACAGGCATTGCAATTATTGCCTGAGGTCAAGGTGAGTGGACTGGAAAACAATTTGCTTAAACAATTAGTCGGGAGAAAAACCAAATGGCTGAACGAATCCAACCGGCTTACTGTTAAGCGGGCAATTATTGAGTCTTTGCCCACCTTTCTTAACTCCGGTTCCTATGCAATTATCCTGTTTTTTGCGGGACATCAGGTGATTGAGGGGAAAATGACTTTTGGTGTGCTTGTTGCCTTTCAGGGTTTAATGATGCAGTTTCTCGGACCGATTCAGCAGATGCTCGGACATTTTGCTGATATTCAGGAGACCCAAGGAAGTATTGACCGTATTGATGATGTCTTTTCCCAGCCGGATGCTTATGACGATTCACATGGAGATGACGCAAAACAAAAACAAAAGATTACCTATCCTTTACTTGAATTAAAAAATATCACCTTTGGATACCAAAAACTGGATCGGCCTTTGCTCGAAGACTTTAACCTTTCGATCGAACCAGGAAAATGGGTGGCATTTGTTGGTTCATCCGGCTCGGGGAAGTCCACCGTTACCCGTTTGCTATCCAAATTATACAAACCATGGTCCGGCAGTATAAAACTAGGCGGTGTTCCTATTGAACAAATTCCAGCTGCAGATTTTTCCAAGGTGATTACTTTTATTGATCAACGAATTGTACTTTTCAATGCGACCATCGCTGAGAATTTATCCATGTGGAATAGCAGCATTGATTTTGAGGAATTGACCAAAGCTGCCAAGATTGCCTGCATTCACGACTGGATCTTAAACCGACCAATGGGATACGATCATAAAATCTCTGAAGACGGCTCAAATATCAGCGGTGGTGAAAAAGCCCGTCTTGAAATTGCCCGTGCCCTTGCCACATCCCCAGCCTTATTGGTGATGGATGAAGCGACTGCCGGTTTGGATCCGGAAACCGAAAAAAATGTGCTCAAGAATATCCGGCAGAACTGTGCCGGTGGCATCATTATTAGTCACAAAATCGAACCTATTCGAATCTGTGATGAAATCATCGTTTTTAAAAATGGCAGGGTGATGCAACGAGGTTCGCACGAAGAATTAATAGCCCAGCAAAATGGGGTTTATGAAACTCTTTTTAGGTTGGAGTCCAAATGACCGGGCAGGATAACAGGTCAGCTTTACTTGAGGCATTTAAAGGGTGCCTAGAAAGAGCTTCTCAAGGAACACTTGATAATCGAAGCAAATATTATCAATTCGAGGACCTGAATGCACCTGTTGTGGCTTGGAGTCTCGATACCGAATGGTATGTGGAGGGAGAGCTTTATCAGGCAGGCAATCTTTATCTGCAGCGAAAGGTAATGGCAGAATTTAAGCCTGGAGATTTTTTTATTATTCCTCCTAAAATTTCCTCCAGGTTAAAGGTTTTTGCCCGTACTGATAAATTGGGAAGTTGTCACTTTAGCACCCTACCTACATTGCTTGCCTCCATCGACAGTCCGGAGCTTCTTCAGGTGATCGGGCATAAATTAGCTCATTTTCTTTTCGTGCTTACTGAGTTTGAGAAAGAAATGCTCAAGCCAAGTTTAAACAGGCCAGTTACTCTACAACCAGATCAGGAGGTGAAAATTCCTCATGGATCAATGGGATTGTGCGGGGCACATTCATTTTGGATGAAACGGGGCGGAATGACTTTGCAGCCTAAACCGAGAACTACTCCTGAAAAGTTGCCTGAATACTGGTTTATTCACTCCAATGCCGCATTTGTAAATGAGCGTGAAGATATTGAAACCGTTATGCCTCTTTCCAATGCTGCTTTCTTTGCCCAGGCTGATGCTCAGAATTATTTACTCGAACAAGTATCATTTCAATGGAAGGAATTAATTGACCGATGGTCTGACCATTTCCAACGGCTAAAGCAACAGGAGGATGAACACAGTTCGAGAAACGATATTTATTCCCAGTCCATCCGTGGCCGGTTGCTCAATTTGCTTTCAGGTAAAAAATCTTATCTTCCAGACACTCCCAATCATACACTCCGGGCAAGTTTTTATCTGATTAATAAACTCGGCTGGTTACCCAGTATTCCGAGGAATACGGAATTTGATAACCCCATCGAACTAATGGAAAAAATTGCCGCTAGTTCTGGATTAATTATGAGGGAGTCAAGATTGCGTGGGGAGTGGTGGAAGCGCGACGCCGGGTCCTTTGTCGTCATGGATAAAGAAGGTCTGCCCTTGGTTCTTTATTACAAGCGTGGCTCGTACCGTGTATGGAATCCAATTGATGACAAGACGGTTTCCCTTACCCCTAAGGTTCGGGAAAAGCTTTCCAACATAGCAGTATACTATTTTAAGCAACTTCCTGCCCAGCCGCTGACTCTTTTTGACCTTATCTTTTTTGAGGTACAATCGGTTAGATCAGAGATTATGATGGTTTTGCTGCTCGCGATTATAATGAGCGGTTTAGTCGCTCTTCTTCCTGTTCTGTCTGCTTATGTTGTTAATGTATTACTTCCGAGTGCACTCACTGGTTTGCTCGCAGTTGTTTGTGGTGGCCTGGTGGTCGTTGGTTTATTTCAGACAGTTTTTACATGGTTTGATACCATGTTGATGACACGGATAAATTATAAACTAACCCTTGCTTCCAATGCTGCGCTTTGGCACAGAGTGCTTCATTTTCCCTCCAAAGTTCTTAGGCAACATGCTTCCGGAGATATTGCGATGCGCATGACCACATGCTTAGGAATGCAGGAATTTTTCCGGACTATTGGCCAGCGTCTAATTGTGATGATTTTTCAAATTGCCACCAGCCTGGGTGTGGTCATGTGGGTAAGTTTCGAACTTGGAATGGGAGTGCTTGCTTTTGGACTGATTGCTTTGATTGCGGCATTCGCATTTACCTACTGGCAGATTCGGGCATTTATGGCGGGTGAAAAGTCTCTTGGAATTGTTAATAGCTACATACTCGAACTTTATTCTGGTATTCACAAAATTAAGGCAGCAGGAGCAGAGTCAGAATGTATCCAGCAATGGGCGGAAAGATACAGCCGTTTAAGGCAAAAATTACTTGCCAGTCAAAAAGTGAGAATTTTGCACGGATCTTTTCAGACTGGCTGGGTTACATTAACCACAGCCCTTGTATATTGGATGATTGTTCGTCTAAGTGGAGTTGATTTGGAGCCTGCCATGTTTATCGCTTTTTTAGGGGCATTTGCTATCTTTAGCGGAAATTTGAGTGCCTTGTGCACCATTATTATTCAGTCAGGTATTCAGGTTCCAATGTTCAAGTTTATCAAACCATTGATTGAGAATTCGCCAGAGTGCAAAGCCGATTTAATGACCCCGGATAAAGTAAGTGGTCACCTTCGGGTTGACCGGGTAAGCTATCATTACCCTGGCCAGAATACTGCTGCAGTTCAGGAAGTTACTTTTTTAGTCAAGCAAGGCTCGTTTGTTGTGGTAGCGGGTGGGTCCGGTTCAGGGAAAAGTACTTTAGGCCGTTTGCTCAGCGGATTGGAGAAGCCTCATGGAGGTCATGTCTTTTTGGATGACTATGAACTGCACACCCTTGACCCTAAAGTTCTCAGGGGAAATATTGCGGTGGTTCCACAGGAGTTCCGGCTTATTAATGGTACCTTGCACGAAAATATCAAGGGATCAAGTAGTGCAACATTGGATGATATTATTTCTGCGGCAAAAGCTGCTTGCATCTGGGACGAAATCGATGCCCTCCCAATGAAACTTCACACCCTTACCGGTACTCAGTTTGGGGCCTTTTCAGGCGGTCAAATTCAACGGATTGCCATTGCCCGGGCACTGATCAGAAAGCCTAGGATATTGATCATGGATGAGGCAACCAGTGCCTTGGATAATAAATTACAGGAGCAAATAATTTCCAATGTCCGTTCAATGAATTGCACTGTGATTTTTATTGCTCACCGCTTGAAAGTTGCCCGTGATGCCGACCAGATCTTTGTCTTGGACAGTGGGCAGTGTGTGGAGAGAGGAACCCATGATGAGCTTATCGGTTATGGAAAGTTTTATGCTAAAATGTGGCAGGCAATGTCATGAGACTTTTAATTTCCATACGACTGCTCTTTCTTTTTTTGGGAGTTTTCTCTTTTTTTGCAGGATTGCAGGCACAATCATCGCTGAACAATCAGGTGGATCAGTTGCTCTTGCGCTTGGACGCTCTCGAGGGTGTTGAGACTAATGAAGATGGAATAGGCAGGCGAGAGAGTTCAAAACAAGCTGTAGTTTCTCCTGAATTCAAAGACCAAATTGATCAAAATGAAATTTCAGTAGAAGAAAAAATTGATCAACTTTTAAAGCGGTTGGAAGATTTGGAGGGTAAGGAATCATCAACCATTAATGAACCCCAGATCCAGACTACAAACAGCTTGGATGGTATGATGGATCCACCGGAACCACTTTCTCAGGATCTTAATTTTGATGAGATGGTGAGTGACCAAGCAGAATTTGATACGACATCTCCGGTCAATGGAGCAAAAAGCTCTTCTACCGCAATGCCTTCTGAGTTTTCAGAAAAATTTGATTCAATAGATATGGATATAAGAATTAATGAGTTGCTTGATCGACTCGACATTCTGGAGGAAAATTCAGCTGCGAATACAAATTCCTCTGATGATGATCAACTTCGCGAAAGGTTTCCCAATAATAACCCTGATACTAGTTCCTTTGATTTTAATGAATTTCCCGGGGACAATAATCAGGAAACTCCTACGGTTGAAAGGTCTGAAAATTCTATAGAATTAAACAAGGTTCCATCACCCGACCAACATAATCGATTCGAATCCCCTCTAAATAAGAACCCCCCAGTTATTTCTTTAGAAAAATCTGTCGGTTCACGGGTTGATGAACTTTTGGAAAGGCTGGATAGTTTGGAGAGTTCATGGAGTGATGACGGTATTGATGCTTCCCTAAACGAAACACAAAGGCAGTTTCAACCCAATGATTTATCCATTGAATCCGCATCTGAAATAGAAGCAGAGAATATTGTTCAGGATACTGCCGCCCCGACAGTTGAAAAAGCGGAAGAGATTCAAACCGATAGTTTGGGCACTCAATCAAAGGTCTCGGAAGAGGAATTAGTACCTTTTCCAGATACCCAAAGTTCTGGAACTACTGTAGAAAACACTGCCAATGAAAAATTTGATAACCGGTTGGACGAATTACTCAAACGGCTAAAAAATTTGGAGGCAATCAAGCAACAGCAAGAAAATCGATCTCAACGGTCCTCGAGTGTGGATTTATCAGTTAAAGAAAGTCCCCCGAACTTGAATTTTAAAAAATCGAGTAACGAAAAACCAACACCTCATGTTGCATTGCCAAAAACAGTATCTTCCACGGATTTACAAAAGAGCAAAAAAACATCAAATTTTCAGAAACTTTCAGAAACCAATAAGCTTAAAACCAATCAACCACATGGTTGGGACCTTTTAATTCTGCGTGAACTTGTGCTACAAAATGCCCCTGAACTTGCGATTAAGAAAGCCCAGATCTCCACCAGTCAACAGTCGATTCCTGCTTTGGAGTTTGGAAATTATCCCAATGTAAAAGGAAAAGTTTCTTACAATGATTACACCAAGATTGCGTCTTTTCAAACATGGGATTCTGAACCATACGGAATATTTTCTTACGGCGTGGAAGGCAGATGGGTGCTTTATGATGGGCATAAAACCCGGAAGCAAATCCGAACCGCGGAACTGGAGACAGAGGAGGCACAGTGGTCATTGGTTGTGGAGGAACAAAAGGCATTACGACAATTAATCGAACATTTCTTCAATGCACTTAATTCGCAGATTGAATTGTATTTCTTACGGGGGATTGACCGCTTGATTCGTGAGAGACTTGTAATTTATGAAAAGCAGGTAAAATCTGGAATTCAGGATAGAATGCTTCTTAATAAAACGATTAGGGAATTGGAAAATTTACGCTCTCAAAAACTGATCGCAGAACATTCTATTGAATCTTCTAAATCTGAGATTTCGTTTTTGATTAATGCAGATGACAAGTTTTGGCAGTCCGGAAAACGCTTTCTTTCACCTCCAGAATTCTTCTTGGATTATGAGTTCGATCCATCCTCTTCCGCTCAGGTTTCACTCGGGAAATCCGGAGTTAAGGTTGCTGAGAGTAAATATGATGAAATTAAAAGTGGAATGTCACCCGTCTTCGAACTTACCTCAAATGCCGGATATAAAGGGAAAAATAAAATAGGGTTTGATACTCAGGGGCAGGAACTTTCCTTTGGGCTTAGTTTAACCTTGCCGATAACTGATTATTACCTGACCAAAAGTAAATTGCTCAAGGCTAGGGAGGAAATTAAGCAAGCTGAGGCCAAGGAGTATAACCTACTGCGTCAGCAGCAAAATCAATACCGTTCAGAACTACTCAAGCTGGAACTCGCAGAAAAAGACTATCTCTTGCAAAAAGAATTGTGGGATTTGCAAAAGAATCGACTCGAAGACATGAATTTTGTTTCTGGGCGTGGGTTGTTTGATAAGTCCAGTGCTCTCCTAGAAGAGGAAGAACTTTTAAGGCGGGAATTATCCCGCGAACAGGCAAAAATGAAAACAATCAGGCATAAGTACCAGCTTGATTTGATTGAATGAATAGAAACTAAAATAGGAGGAATCCATGAGGAAGGTATTACACATATTAGGATATTTTAATGATGAGGACATCGCATGGATGACTCAGTATGGAAGAAAAAAGAATGTTTCTGCTAATGATTTTTTGATTCAAACCAATATACAACTGGGTTCTATTTATTTCGTCTTAAATGGAAGATTCCAAATTGAGCTTCCGGACGGCACCCTGATTGCCAAAATTAAAAGCGGTGAAATTCTTGGTGAAATGTCCTTTATTGAAGAGGAGTTACCCAGTGTGAATGTTAAAGCGGCAGAGGAATCCTCAGTAGTTGCTATTGACTATGACTTTATGCACGAAAGGTTTCGGGAAACTCCAAGTTTTGAAGCCCGTTTTTACAAGGCAATTAGCCTGTTTCTTTCTTCCCGTCTTCGTGGAGTCGCAGGAAAGCTTTCCTACGGCAAGGCTGAGCAAAAAGATGCCAAGGAAATGAAAATGCTGGAGAGCAATATAGATAATGCGACCTTGCAAAGAATTCAGATCGCTGGCGAGCGGTTCAACCGTTTGCTCAGTCACTTTAGCTGAGCTTGTTTTACCGAACCAATTAGCAACAACCAGATTCGGGCGAACAGCAGGAACCAGAAGACTCTGCAACTGA
>JAYQBI010000030.1:0-10742 GCA_038137235.1 Opitutales bacterium
TTAAAATTGAAAGTACTTCACCCTCCAGATTAACTACGGGGCTTCCACTGCTTCCTGCCTCGATGGGTATCGCCACCTGAATCATTGGTCGGCCATCCCCAAACTCTAATTCCCGGACTGCAGAGATAACACCCTGACTTACGCTCAATCCATAGCCGAGAGGGTTGCCAATGGATAGGACGCTTTGCCCGGGAGAAATTTTGTCCGAGTCTCCCAGAGGAAGAGCGGGCAAACCATCCTGATCAATACGGATAAGGGCAAGGTCGAGACTGCGGTCAATCGCAACAATTTCAACAGGTTGATGAACCTGCCCGTTCATCTCTTCGACCACGAATTCACGGTGCTCTCCAATGACATGAAAATTGGTGGCAATGATCCCAGCTGAATCAACCACGAAGCCTGTACCAACCCCCCAGCTTCCGCCTCCCCGGTTGGTGCTGGAAATTGTCACCACGGATGGTTTGATTTGGGCTGCCAATTCCGCAAACACATCACGCGGTTGCTCAGTATCCTGAGATCTTGATTGACCAGCTAGAAATGGCGGAATGAAGAATGAGGACAGGGCTAGGAAAAGTCCTCTCTTTAGTGATGTTTTCAGCGAGTTATTCAGATACAAATTTTGTGAGTGCACCGATCTTCTGAGTGTTGACAAATTCAATCTTAGGCGGATTGCCTGTCGTTTTCATCGCTGGTATCGTTTTCAAAGGAGAATTCGGTTTCCAGTTGCTCCCCTTGATTGAAGGAGGCTGGAACTTCTTTCTTGGTGCGTATACCCATCGCCTTGAGTTTTTCTGCCTGCCCGATGAGGTTGCCCGGGCCGGTGGATAATTGCCCAACTGCCTTTTCATGTGCACCGACTGCCTTGTGAAGGGACTTTCCAATCTCCTCAATATTTCCGAGGAAACCCACAAATTTATCAAATAGTAAACCTGCCCGCTTTGCCACATCCTGCGCATGCTTGTTTTGTTTTTCGAGTTTCCAGAGATTGGCCACCGTTTTGATGGTTGCCATAAGAGTGGATGCAGTAATGAGGGCAATCTTGCGGTCAAATGCATATTGGTAAAGTTCAGGATCCTCGGATAATGCTGCCCCGAAAGCAGGTTCCACCGGAATAAACATCAAGGTAAAGTCCGGGCAGGTGAGTTCCTCGATCGATGAATAATCCTTGCCCGATAATTCATCAATGTGTTTGCGGACAGATTGTAAGTGCTCCTTTAAGGCTTTTTTTCTTTCCTCCTCTGAGTCGCTGCCAATAGAGCGTTCATAGGCAGTGAGAGAAACTTTTGCATCGATGATTAGTTGGCGGTCCCCTGGTAAATGAATAATGGCATCTGGTCTTTTCCCATCAAAGCTTGATTGCATGGAAAATTCCTGATCCTTGGTAAGTCCAGAAGCTTCCAGTGCACGTTGCAAAATAAATTCTCCCCAGTCCCCCTGTTTTTTTGAATCCCCTTTGAGTGCGGAGGTAAGATTGCGGGCATCCTGACTGAGCGTGGCCTGTGCCTGTTGAAGATTTCCTAGAAATTCCCTCAGGGCTGCGTGCTGGGAGGTTTCTTTCTCATGGAGGTCTTCCACTTTCTTACGGAATTCTCTAATGTCCTTATCGAGTGGCTGAAGCACTAGTTTGATGTTCTCTTTGTTTATTTCAGTGAATTTTGCCGATTTTTGATCGAGGATTTTTGTGGCGAGGTTTTCAAATTTTTCCTGCAGCCATTTTGCTGATTCCTCGTTTTCCTTTTGTTTTTCGGAGAGTCTGCGGTTGAGGTCCTCAATTTTTGCAATCAGGCGGGCTCCTTCATTTTCCGAATCTTTTAAGAGCAGGCGAAGTTCATTTTCCAGCTTTTCCGACTTTTCAACTCTCTGCAACAGCATCTCATTTTCTTTGCGTACTTCGAGCAGGCTTTCACGGTTTTGATTAATGGCATCTTCTCTTTCCTGATCTTGGATTTTCTGTGAGCGTCTGGAGATTTGTATCCAGCCAATAAGAATGGCAAGTCCCAGTCCCAAGCCTGCCCAAGTGTAAATAAAAGAGTCCACTCTAAACAGGTTGCTCGCCCCGTACTCTCTTGTCAAGTCGCCCTCCATTTGTGTGCAAATTTTTCTCCTTATGGAATTTTACAATCCGTGCTTGATATCTTTAGAGGTATGAAAAGGATGGAATTTATGAAATGGAAGATTGGATTTTTTGCTTATTGTGGCCTTATCCTATGGCTGTCCAGTTTGGCCCCTAATGACTTACCGGAGCAGGCATTTGCTCTGCCGGATTATGTATTGCACCTGATTGAATATTGCCTGCTTGGTATACTTGCCTGGGCTGCTTTTGGAGGGGGAGGCGGATTTCCCTGGGGTCTGTTTGCTTATTGTGTCTGTTTTGGAATTGCAGATGAGTGCTGGCAGGACTGGTGGTCAAGGGGACGCTCACCCGAAGTTTGGGATGCAGCAATGGATGCTGCCGGATCATTTGTTGGGCTGCTTTGCTCTATGGTATTTTGGAAAAGATAGAACCAATTCGTAATCTAGTTTTACACACATGAAAGATACTAAAAATACTGAGTCCAATCATTTATCCCGTCGCAACCTTCTTAAAGGTTCAATTACTGGGATTACAGGTGCGGGTATGCTGGGAGGGGTAGCGCCTTCCCTGTTAGGAAAAAATAGGAGGGGGATAAGTAATGGACGCCTGAAACAATCGGTTGTGTCCTGGTGCTTTGCCAACCATTGGAGCTTGGAGGAAACTTGTAAGCATGCCAAAAACCTGGGTTGTGGAAGCGTTGAACTGGTAAGTTCAAACTACTGGAATGTCCTAAAGAAATATGGTCTTACCTGCGCGATTGCTCCAATTGACGTGGAAGGGCCTCCCTTTATCAAAGGGTTTAACAATCCTGCCTATCACAAAATGTTGCTTGAAGTAACGAGGAAATCGATCGACGATTCTGCAGATTTTGGCTGCCCCAATGTCATTGCTTTTACAGGATTTTCTGAAAAATTCTCCCGCGAAGAAGGAGCGAAGAATTGCGTTTCTGGGTTTAAAAAAATTGCCGGTTATGCGGAAAAAAAAGGAGTGAATGTTTGCCTTGAAATGTTAAACAGCAGGGTGGGGGATCATCCAGATAAGGGGCATCCGGGATACCAGGGTGACCATGTTGATTATTGCATGGATATTTTACGGGCTGTTGGCTCTTCCCGGCTTAAATTACTTTTCGATATTTACCATGTTCAAATTATGGATGGAGATGTAATCCGCAGGATCAAGGAGTGCGGAGAAATGATTGGGCACATACACACAGCTGGCAATCCAGGGCGTGGGGAGCTACATCTTGACCAGGAACTTAATTACCGGCCAATCATGCAGGCACTGGTGGATATTAATTATCAAGGGTTTATTGGTCAGGAATTTATTCCCACAGGTGATCCCCTTGAAGGGCTATCAAGAGCAGTGGAATTATGTGATGTGTAAATCTGCTGTCCTTGTTGTGGGCTCCGTTGCCAAAGGTGGTTTGTGAAGCTTAAGTTTATTGATCTGTTCTGCGGAATAGGTGGATTTCGGCAGGCATTGGAAAAACGGGGTCATCAATGTGTATTTTCCTCGGACTGGGATCCACATGCCCAATGGGTTTACCAGGAAAATTACGGTGAGATTCCATTTGGGGACTTAAGTAAATTACGGGATGAGGATGCCCCGGTTCATGATTTGCTCTGCGCAGGTTTTCCCTGCCAGCCATTTAGTATTTCCGGAAATCAACTGGGGTTCGAGGATGATCGGGGCACACTTTTACATGAGTTGTTGCGCATTGCCCGAGCCCAAAGACCGGATGTTCTTCTCTTGGAAAATGTAAGAAATTACCTCAGGCATGATGAAGGTCGTACTCATGCCGCCACTTTGGATCTTCTGGATCGTGCCGGGTACTGTGTTTTTTATCAGATAATAAATTCCTCTGGCTTTGGTGTGCCTCAAAAGCGCGAACGTTTATTTTTTGTATGCTTCCGCAAAGAACTTGAAGTGAAGGAATTTTCTTTTCCTGAACCTTCCTGGGATGATGTTGCCCTGGAAGATATTTTAATGTCCGAGGGAGATTCCAGGCTTGATGACCTGTTCATTGAGCGAGATGACTTGAGGATGAGCAATGATTTGCCTGTTGTGCGTGAGAACCGGCCACTGCGTATTGGTACTGTTGGAAAAGGAGGGCAAGGAGAACGGGTATACAGTGTGAAGGGCCATGCGATTACCCTTTCTGCGTTTGGAGGAGGAATCGGTGCGAAAACGGGAATGTACCTTGTGGGGGACCGCGTGCGTCGATTACATCCACTTGAATGTTCGCGGCTGATGGGATTTCCCGATGGGTTCACTCTTCATCAAAAGTCGAATGTTTGTTACAAGCAATTTGGAAACTCAGTGGTGGTGCCAGTGGTGGCTGCAATTACAGAAGAAATAGAACGGGTTCTAAGTCTGAGGGAAACAATGGTTGCCTGAGTGTTATGGTTGTAAGATCTGCTCGGAATACGATCTGGTGCCTCTTTGGTTGTGCACTCGGTGACTTGGGAACGATCGCTATTTTTCAATCGATCCATCATCCCCAGCCCATTCCCCAGGAACAGTGGATGATGGTGTGGGGACTGGCCATGAGTGCGGGTATTTGTACGAGTGTAATGTTGGAAACATTTATCCTCTGGAAACAGTTGGGCCCCAGAGAAGCCTTTCGTACTGCGGTTGGGATGAGCATGGTATCCATGCTTTTGATGGAGGCAGCAATGAACCTGGCGGATTTCGGCATGATGGGGGCACCAGCTATTACACTTTCAGTCCTTCCGATTACTCTGGGTGCAGGATTTCTTGCCGCCTGGCCATACAATTACTGGCGGTTAAAAAAGCATGGGAAATGCTGCCATGGATAATATGCAGTTGTTTTATGACCACCTTTCTTTCCTTGCCCTGTACCGCCGATCGAATCTAGATTCCTACCCAGCATGAAATTGCTCTACCGCGAAGATGTTGAAGAAGCCGGATACGACCTTCCTGCTGAAGGTTTGTGTGCCAATATTGGTAATGAAGAAATGCAGGCCCTCAAATTCGGAGGGGAGTGGGTACTCGCCCGTGATGAAGTACTTGTGTCGGACGGGCATGAGCAAAAATATTTGTACATGGTGGTCAATGGTCAGGTTGGCATTTACAAGGGTGATGCCAGTGGTAAAAGCCAGCAAATTGCCACTCTTGGTGAAGGTGCAGCCTTTGGGGAAATGGCTTTTCTTAGTGGTGGAGTTGCATCCGCAAGTGTTCAGGCAATTGGTGAGTGCATTCTCTGGAGAATGGACCACGAAAGATTAATTGAATTTATCGGACAGAATGGATTTGCTGGTGGTCAGCTTTGTTTGAATGTGGCAGGTATTCTTTCTGGCCGTTTGGTCGAAGGGAACCACAAGGTTTTGCAAATGGGGCAGGAATTACAGGAGTCCCTCCTGCACCTGCAGTCCGCTTCCGCTGCCGATCAGCAAAAGTCCGCCGCACTCAAGCAAATGCAGGGAAAAGTGGCGAGTATGCAAAATGCGTTCAAGGGAAGTGCGGTAAAAAAATCAGGCATGAGTCCCTTGGCCATGGTTGCTTTCACTCTCGCGGGATTAAGCACAGCTGGAATGATTGCCCTTTTTGTTTCCATTGATGATTCAGCCAAGGAACAGGCAGTGCAACTTGCGGAAAAAGTTGAAAAGTTGGAGAAAAATGAATCCTTTTATCTCGACCTGAAAAAGCGTCTGGAGGGTGAAAATAATGAAATGGTGGAACAGACCAAATCATTGATCCTTGAAAAAGAGGATTTGGAAAAGCAGGTTTCCCGTTCGGATGATGATTTAAAAGATTTGCGCGATGAAATCCGCACATTGGAGCGTGAGCTAAGCAATGCCAAAGACGATATTGTCCGTGCACAACGGGCGGCACCAGTACGCCAAGTTGTTCAGGAAGTAGCCAAGCCTGAGGCAAGTGCGTCTTATATCAAGTCCGCAACTGACTGGGCCAAGACTCATGTTACCCTTGCCTTTCCTTCCGATATTACAATCGTTGGTTCTTCTATCACTCTTACGGACCGGTCGCAAAAAGTTAAAGTGCCTGTTAAGCCGGGTGGGGAATTGCGGGCTGTACGCTTCCATCCAACCGCTCCGGATTATCTGGTAGTTGCCCAAAAGCATAGTGATAAATTGCTGGCCACGATAAGGATCTCAAACTCGAACTTCATCGAATCAATTTCACCAAAGTATGTAAGTTTTATGAAGTCCCGTGGTGAAAACATAAAAAACCCCTATGAAGGAAAATCGTCCAGTTCCTATTCTTCTTCAAGTAAATCACCCGCCAAAACCTTCGAGCCGCTGAGTAATGCTATTCCAGTTTCCTCCAGTCCGGTAAAACCTAAAGCATCCAATCCAGTTCCCTCTTCAACCCCCGCTTCCTCTGGGGTCATCCAGAGCAAACCGATGCAATCCCAAAAAGGTGAGGATTTCCTCAAGGCAACTTCTCCCGGGTCCGTAATGCAGAATTCAAACGATCATGGAAATAGCTGTGTATGTAAGGATTGCAGAGCGAAAAAAAAGGGTGGGAGCCTCTTTCCTGATTCCGACTGATCTAGTAGATTCGCGGAAAACGCTTTGTCCAGTCATAGGTATCAATCCAATTACCAAGGGGCTATTTTCTAGTTGGTAAAAAGTGCATGAATCCCTGCTCCGATCAGAGCAGAAAGCACGGATATGATAAGGTATGCGTTTTGATTATTCCATCGGGTGAACCTTTCCCATCCGGAATACCAGTAGACGGAGACTTCTTCCCCATGCCTGTACCGTTGAAGATCTTCCAGGAATGCAGTTGCATTCGAATAGCGGTGTCCCCGTGAACGGTGTAATGCTTTCATGCAAATTGCCTGCAAGTCTTTGGGGATTTTTCGGTCCGGTTTAATTTCTCTGGGCAAAGGATATGGTTCCTCCAGTAATTTCCGCTTAATCTCCGTAACATCCTGGCCCTGCAGGAATGGCTCGAGGGTAAGCATTTCAAAGAGAAGGATTCCCAGGGCAAAAACATCTGACTTTTCATCCAGGTCACTTAGGCCACGGGCAATTTCGGGCGTCATGTACATGGGGGTACCATAATGCATCCCACTTCTGGTCAAGCTAAGGTCAGGTTGTTCCGGTTCGTTACCCAATTCCTTTGCCAGCGTCTTGCCCCCCATAACTTTAGCCAATCCCCAGTCCAGGACATAGACTTCACCAAATTTACCCACAATTATATTGGCGGGTTTTAAATCCCGGTGAACCACCCCAATGTCATGGGCATAGGCAATGGTCTGGCTTACCTGAATGAGAATATCGAGCAGGCGGGGAAGGGGGAATTTGTCCACCGCACTGGGTACTTCATGTTTTAGATCGAGCAGGATTTGGCGTAAGTCCTGCCCAAGTACCCGTTTCATGGTAAAGAATAGTTGACCCTCCCTGTCCCTTCCCAGTTCGTAAACTGGGACCGTTCCGGGATGTTGGATATTTGCCGTTACCCTGGCTTCACGCACGAACCTTTGCATTTCAATGTCGGAATCCTTCAGGTCATTGTGGAGGGTCTTGTAGGCTACTTTTCGGTGCAGGTTGAGGTCTTCAGTAAGGAAAAGTTGGGCAGTTCCCCCCTCACTTAATGGTTTGAGTTCATCATATTTGAGGGATCCGCTTTTCCATGCACGGGGAAGTAATTCGTCCGTTTTCTCCTGACTCAGGCGGAGTGCTTCCTCTTCCTTATTTATCACAACCTTGAAAACAAAAAGTAAGCCAGTAAAGCGGGGAGTGCAAGAACAGCGTATTTCATTTTTTACGATCTGGCATTTGACTGCCCAGATGTTTACTGTTCCGTTTGCGGGCGAGTTTCATTTGTTTCTGGCGTTCCCGTAAACTTTGCTTTCTATCGTCAGTCAGGGAACGGGCACATCTTGGGCAGGATACGCCTTCCTCAAATTCAGGAGATTCAAAGTCTTCCTCACTCAGCGGCCAACGGCAAGAGAAACACAGCTTGGTATTTCCATCTTTTAATCCATGAGTCACCGCAACCCGATGATCGAAGACAAAACATTCACCGTTCCACTTGCTTTCTTCTGGTGAGATTTTTTCCAGGTAATGAAGAATACCACCCTTTAGATGATAAACTTCTTCAAACCCATTTTGGACGAGGTGGGCGGATGCCTTTTCACAGCGTATGCCTCCAGTGCAAAACATTGCCACTTTTTTCTTTTTTTCCCCGCCCCAGCGCTTTTTTACATAATCCGCCCATTGTCCGAAAGTTTGAGTGTTTGGATTTTCCGCACCCTCAAAGGTGCCAATTTCAACTTCGTAGTCATTCCTCACATCAACAAGCTCGACCTCCGGATTACTGATTAATTCATTCCAGTCTTCCGGTTCCACATATCTGCCGGATCCATTGGAGGGTAAAATATCCGGATCTCCAAGGGTTACGATTTCCGGCCGTATGATAATGCGCAACCGATAAAAAGTCTGCCTGGGCGTGGTCATCGTACGGACGGGCAGGTCCTGAAACCTTTGATCTGAGGTTATATAATTTAGAAAACGCTCCATCCCTGCTGGTGAACCGGATAAAGTTCCGTTAATTCCTTCCTTTGCCAGAATCAGGGTGCCGGTTATTTTTTCCTTTTTGCCGAGTTCCTCCAGCTTTGGTTTCCATTCCGCATGATCCGGGAAATCTGCAAACTTGTAAAAGGTGGATACCGTTTGTTGCATCAGCAAATATGATAAGTTCCTCAGGTATTATCCACGAACCGCCTGCAGCCAAAAATCGGCCATCAGGGATGCACCATAAGGAGATGGGTGCACGCCGTCACCTGCCCAGTGCTGAGGAGGTGCAAAGTTGATTGCCTGGTCAAACATGGTTTGAAAAGGGACAAAGACTGCGGCGTTTTCATCTGCCACTTTCCGGGCTGCTGCCCTGTAGTGGTCAAATTCAGGAAACCATTTTTCATTTACCGCACCACATTTAAGAACAAAAGGTTCACAAATTACCAACTGTACATTAGGTAATGCCTTGCGGGTTCGCTGGAGTAAGGCACGGTAATCATTCTCATAGGTTTTAACGGTGCCATCATATTTTCCGTTTAATCCATGCCAGATGTCATTCACTCCAATCAGAATGCTCAGCACATCCGGTTGGTAATCAATGCATTCCTTTTGCCAGCGTGCATCCAGTTGATGAACTTTGTTTCCCGAGATTCCACGGTTGTAAATGGAAAGATTAAGCTCCGGTCTTGACGCTAGGAGAGCGGACGCAGCCATTGATGCATATCCATTTCCCATCGATGCCTGCTCATTTGGGCTTGGGGCCTCCCTGTTTTGGCGGCGGGCATCAGTGATGGAATCTCCCTGAAAAAGAATGGTCATCCCTTTTGCCAGCCTGATCTTTGGCATTGATTGAGCAGTTTTTCCGAATGCCTTAGCGCCTACAGCTCCTGAAATTCCGGCAATCATGGAACCGCCAAGCATGGATCTTCTGGAAATAATGGATTTTGGATTCATTCCCAAATCAAACGAATTTTCCAGACAGCAGGCAACTTGGAATTATCCAATATTTGACGCTTGCCCAAAGGTACTGGGGCAAGACATTTTGACAGCTATGAATCCAGAAGAAGTCATTTCCTCCTTTGCTATCCAGTTACCTCCACCTCCCGCGGTTGCCGGGCTTTATAAACCACTGGTGATTGTGGGTGACCTTGCTTATCTTTCTGGCCATTTGCCCATTATGAATGATGGTACGCCGATGGTTGGTGAAGTCGGAAATGGAAAAACGGTGGAGGAGGGCAACGCGGCGGCCCGTCAGGTTGGGCTTAATATGCTGGCCACCTTGCGTGCCGGGCTGGGCTCACTTGATAGGGTTTCGAGGGTGGTGAAACTTCTCGGTTTGGTGAACTCTCCGGGCGGGTTTACTCAGCATCCACAGGTGATCAATGGGTGCAGTGAGTTGTTTAAGGAAGTATTCGGGGAGGATAATGGAGTGGGAGCAAGAAGTGCCCTTGGAGTATCTGGTTTGCCAGCCGGGGTAATGGTTGAAATCGAGGGAATATTTCAAATCAATCCATGAGCAGGGGACGGAAAGTCCTCTGGTTCATTTCATTTTCTGTCTTCGGATTGCTAATTCTTTTTTTATTCCGAGAACCTTTCCTCACCCTCTATGCCAGGTCTTTTACACTGCAAAATGCACAAAAAGGGGCGGATGCAATTATTTGTTTATCGGGGAGCAGGCAGACCCGTACACCCGAATGTTTGCGCTTGTGGAATCAGGGATATGGCCGGGCACTTTATGTGACTGAGGAGAAGCCAAAGAATAAGGAATTTCATAACCTCGAACTAAGCCATCTCCAGTTCGCCCGTGAGGTGACCGAGCGGATGAAATTAATGGCTCGATGGGAATTATTGCCCTCTCTGACTGGTGGTGCAACTTCCACATTCGATGAAGCGGAGGATGCGTTGGCACTGGGCAAGAGGGAAAAGTGGAAGCGAATTATCATTGTAACGGATGAATTTCACACCCGGCGTGCTCATCTTGCCTTTCAAAAAGTATTTGAGGGCAGTGGGATTGAAGTACAGGTCGCTGGTGCCCCCAATGAGGTGTTTGCCATTGATGACTGGTGGCAGTCAGACCGGGGAATCCTTGCTTACATGGGAGAGACGATCAAATTTCCCATCTATTGGCTGTGGGACCACGAGCCAAAGCTCGTAAAGAA
>JAYQBI010000031.1:0-10585 GCA_038137235.1 Opitutales bacterium
TGGAGAAAATGGGGGATTGGAATGAACAACAACTTTCCCAGGGTTTTGCCTTTAATGTTTGCGTAACAACCTACCCAACTCCAACACCCAAGCTATTTTCCTGGAATCATCCTGAAGGTGCCTGTGATGCATGCGGAGGTCTGGGAGAGGTTCTGCGATACCGTGAGGACCTGGTGGTCCCTGATCCCTCTCTCTCTCTCAATAAGGGAGCGATCAAGCCCTGGCGAATGGGGTCCCGAAAGATGATTACTTTAAGGAAAAATATCTTAAAAGCATTGTCTGAGCAGATTGGATTTAGCCTAAGTACCCCTTGGGAGAAATTATCCAAAGAAGTAAAAAATTTAATTCTCCACGGAGACAAAGAGCAACAATTTGAAATTAAGCTGGAGTACGGGCGGGGCAAGAAAGCGAAAATACAATCCTTCCCTGGTGTACTGAAAGACCTTGAGGATACGATACGATCAACATCGAGCGAAAATTTGCAGGCCAAATTACATACTTTCCAATACGGTACCACCTGCGAGGATTGCATGGGTAGCCGATTATCCGCTTACTCACGATCCGTACTGTTGGCAGGTTCATCCCTGGAAGAATTTTTCTCTTCCTCGGCTGCTCAAGCATGGAACTTTATCCGTAAAAAAGCACGACAGGATGAAAATTGCTTACGGGTCGAAGATGCCCTGTATGGACTGGAGCAACGGTTAGGGTTTATCAACGAGGTGGGTCTTGGCTACCTTGGCCTAGACCGGCCTTACCGTAGCTTGAGCGGAGGAGAGGCACAAAGATCCCGCCTTGCCACTCAACTGGGGATGGGATTAGTCGGAGTCATCTATGCACTGGACGAACCAAGTGTTGGTCTTCATCCGGCAGACCATGACCGGTTGATCGGGGTATTACATGGTTTGCGTGACCGTGGGAATACCGTACTGGTTGTGGAGCACGATACAGAAACTTTACTGGCATGTGATCATCTACTGGAAGTGGGACCAGGAGCGGGAACGGAGGGGGGTAATCTTATTTTTGATGGAACTCTCCAAGCATGCACTCAATCAAAGGAGAGCCGAAGTGGGTCTTTTCTTAGCGGGAAAGAATGGATTGAAAAAAATGGAAAAGGGAAAAAGCCGGGTAAGCTTCGTGTACTTGTAAAAGAAGCACGGGCAAATAATTTACAAAAAATTAATGTCTCCTTTCCTGTTGGATTACTGACTGTGGTTTGCGGAGTTTCCGGTTCAGGCAAAAGCTCATTGGTAAACGAGGTGCTGGCCAAATCAGCCGCCCATCTTTTACACCGCTCCAAACAGTTACCCGGATCACATGGAGGTATTGAAGGACTGGAAAATTTTGACCAGGTCGTAAGGATTGACCAGTCCCCTATCGGAAAAAGTCCCCGCTCGAACCCGGCAACCTATGTTAAACTTTTCGACCAGTTACGGAGCCTTTTTTCCAAATGTTCCCTCAGCAAAGTAAGAGGCTATGGGCCGGGCCGTTTTAGTTTCAACATTCCCGGTGGGCGATGCGAAAGATGCAAGGGAGACGGTGTGGTCAAATTGGATATGCAATTTCTCGCTGATGTGTATGTGGAGTGTGAGAGTTGCCATGGGAAACGTTATAATCGGGAAACTCTGGAGATTCGCTACCGGGGCAGAAATATCTCCGAAGTCCTTGAACTCACCGTATCAGAAGCCAAGGAATTGTTCGTCAAACATCCGACGGTAATCAATAAGCTTGAGACGCTGGACGCAGTTGGACTGGGCTACCTAAAGTTAGGGCAAGCCGCCAATACCCTTTCAGGAGGGGAAGCTCAGCGGTTAAAACTTTCTCTCGAACTAAGCCGGAAGCAAAGTGGGCGTACCCTATATTTACTTGATGAACCAACCACAGGTTTACACTGGCTCGATATTCAAAAACTGCTAGATTTGCTGTTCAAGCTTCGGGACAGTGGAAATACTCTTGTGGTGATTGAACACAACCTCGATGTCATCCGACTGGCTGATCATGTCATTGAAATCGGACCATCCGGAGGGAAGTCTGGAGGAAAACTCATTTTTGAAGGTACACCTGATGCAATGAGTAAACAAAATACACCGACTGGGAAATTTCTTGCCAAGCACCTCGCACAATTCGCATAAGTTTAATCATGCAGGATGATCATCAGGAAGATTTAAGTTCTCCAGAGGAGGAACCTGACTTGCTAAGTGTAAAGAGAAGTGCCTTCTGGCATTTATGGAAAAGACGGGCTCTTCTACTTGTTGCCCTGTTAATTCTTCTGGTTCCCCTGTACGGCACCTTCGAACCTTTGTTTGAATTTATTCTTTTTGCCGTATCGCTTGCCACCCTCACCTTTCCGATCTTTTTTGTACCCATAAAACGTTATCTGGGAAAACTCTTACCCCGGATGCATGAGCAAAGGTTGGCCGAGATTTGTGCGGTTTTATCCACTCTATCCCTGCTTCTGGTTCTGCTTTCTCCTCTGCTCTTATTGTTATGGGATGCATCCGGAGAAAAACAGGGCTTGCTTGAAGTTGTATGGTCTCTCGCCCTGGGAGAAGAATCTGCCAAAAATACCCTGCTTCGGGGAGTCTCTGAACAGATCAGACAAATTCAGACGATCTTTCCACGACTTCCAATCGATGAAACAAAAGCCCTTGAATTTGTGGCCAATCTGGTGGGAGATACCCGTGAGTTTTCAGGAACTTTTATCGAATTTCTCTTCAAAGGAACCAGAGGGTTTGTGGCGGAACTTGCTCTTGCCCTCATTGCCCTATCCTTCCTCTATGCCCATGGTGGTAACTTTGTCAGAACCGCACTTAAGGCAGGAGGCTTCAGTAACCAAGAAACTTCATCCTGGTTTACCCTCTACCGCATGATCACCCTGCGCTTGCTTAATGATACTGTGCTCACCTCACTGATCCGTGGAATTGCAATGGGGTTGGTCGCCCACTTTGTTGGGGGCTTTGTTTTTCTCCCCATTTTCCTGATCGGTTCATTTGTTGGCTTGGTCCCAGTTGTGGGAAGTGCGATGGTGTGGTTACCCATCTCATCGATTATATGGGGACGGGGTGAGCCTGTGACTGCAGTGACCGTAGCGGGCCTTTGTATATTGCTCAATTACCTAATCAGCCGGGCTAGAGCAGGAATGGGTAAAAGACTCCACGAACAGGGAGCATGGCTTAGCTTTATGCTTTTCCTAGGGATTATTGGCGGCATTCTCGCCTATGGACCTCAGGGCTTTGTGATTGGCCCAATGGCAGTTGTGCTAGCTTATGGCCTGGTACGTTTTTTAGGCGAACAATCGGTGGAAAAAAACCTGCATTAAGATTAAAGAAAGCAGTTTGCAACTTCACACTGCTAAACAAACTCAACCAATCGATTGGCAAAAAGTATTGAGACGATCAATACCCTTTTGAATAACCTCATCCGATGTGGCATAGCTCAAGCGGATGTATCCATCTGCCCCAAACGCATGACCGGACACCACCGCCACTTTTTCCTGCTCCAGTAGCTTTGCTGAGAATTCCTCCGATGATAATCCAAAAGAAGAAACCTTCGGGAAAAGATAAAATGCCCCTTGGGAGCGCAAACATTCAATCCCGGGAATCGCATTCAATCCATCAAGAAGAAGCAGACGGCGACGGTCAAAATGGACGAGCATATCCTGTACTGCCTGCATCGATTGGTCCCAGTTCTGCACCGCAGCCAAAGCCCCGTATTGGGCAAAAGTAGTGGCATTCGATGCGGTTTGACTCTGCAAGTTTGCCACGGCTTTGGCGATAGTTGGATTAGCAACCAAAGTACCGAGCCTCCAACCGGTCATGGAAAAGGTTTTGCTGAAACCGGAGACGGTAATCACCCGGTCCTGTGCCTCCTTGGAGAAAGAGGCAGGGCGATGATGTACTGATCCATCGTAAAGTAAATATTCGTAGATTTCATCAGACATCACCAACAAATCTTTGCGGATGGCAAGTTCCATGATTGCCTCCATTTCTGCTCGGTCGTAAAGACACCCTGTGGGATTCGATGGACTGTTTAAAATGAGCAATTTAGTTGCCGGAGTAAGAGCCTCCTCGATTTGCTCAGGAGTTACTTTAAAACCCTGGTCATCTCCCGCTAAAACAATTTTGGGAGTGGCACCTGCAAGTTTTGCCATCTCTGGATAACTTACCCAGTAAGGTGCAGGAATAAGAACCTCATCCCCGGGCCCGCAGGTGGCAAGAATGGCAAGGTAGCAGGAATATTTACCTCCTGGGCTCACCACTACCTGAGCAGGATTAGCCTCTGCAATAACTCCATGCTGATGATATTGATCTGCAAGTGCCTGACGCAATTCGAGCAGACCAGGAGCAGCAGCGTATTTTGTCTTACCATCTGCGAGAGCCTGGGCACACGCATCTTTAATAAATTGTGGGGTATCAAAGTCTGGCTCACCTGCCCCGAAGCCACAAACATCTTCGCCTGCGGCTTTAAGTGCTTTGGCTTTGGCATCGACAGCCAGCGTGGGAGATGGAGCGATATTTTTCGCCCAAGGAGATAGGTAATCAGAACTCATGAATATTTTGAGAAAGAAAAAAAGGAAAGTTAATAGCGGGCAAGATGAATTATTAGTAAAAATTTCCAGACTCAAATAGGTTGAAAGACAACGGGTGCTAGATGAATGGAAAGGTTCAAGCCACTTTGGTCAAATAAGGTAGGGGGTAGATCAAGTCCGTGAGCATAGGATTGCAATTCCAACCTGGTGCGGGATCCAGAATCGCGGTCTTTGGCATCAATCGCCTTAACCACCCAGTGCTGATCAATTTTCTTAAAGCTTTGTAAGGATAATACGCGTGCGGGCAGAATTCCACCATCCAAATACTCAATCCTGAGAGGTGCATCATATGCATGATCAATTGCTAATCGAATAGATTGGCTATTATCGATAAATGTACTGAAATGATTAGGTGGAGAAAATAAAAACAAATGAGCTGAACGTCCACAAACACGCCCCGATTTTTCATACTGAAAAGGCCAGTTCACAAATGGCATAAGTAAATCAAACGGAGTGTGATTAATTCCAGCTTTCCAAGGCACCAACCATTCGCTTGGAGGAAGGCTGGTGACTTCAGGGTTTTTCTTTTCCCATCTCCATACTCTAGGATTATTTTCCTCCCTGAACAAAAGAAAGGAAGAAGAGGGAGAGCTTTCTTGGCGGGCGGGTACTAAATCAATTCGTAAGATGGAAGAATTCGGGCAAGGTCCTGAAAGCATGCCATGATGAATGATTGGCTTACCGCTCGATGGAAAATGAGTGAATTGAAAGCGGTATAGGTAAGCCTGATGATAAATCTCCTTTTGGGCAGGTCTAAAAAAAACCTCCTTGTAAGCATCGAGCTTTTCTTGAGCCTGTGAATCATCCAAAATCGAGGCAAATCCTCGGGCAGGAAAATTGACCTGTGAAAAAAGCGGGTGAAGGGCAAATAAAAGAATGCCCAAATAAATAGGAAGCTTTCTATCAAGCTTCACAAAAAAGGAAGATAATGGGAAATTTTATTTTACTCGCCAGAATCGGAGGGAAGAACTGGTTGCGGAGCAGGAACTGCATCAGCAGGTTCAACAACATCCGGAGAAGAAACATCTAAAGTTGGACCTTCGTCGGCAAGATCAGCAGTAACGGCTTCTGGCAAAGCAACATCGCTAGGAGTAATTGCAGGTGATACATTTCCAGTGCGTTGCAATTCATTACCAACTCCAGCTTCACTTTGATAAAGTGCGTAGAGGCCAAAAGATAAAATGAAGAAGAAAAGAATTCCCCATACCGTGAGTTTGGAAAGCTGTGCCGCTGATCCAGCACCAAGATACTGATCTGCAGCTCCTCCACCCAAGGCTGAGCCCATCCCTCCTGAAGTGCGTTGGATCAGAATCAAAAGCACAACCGCCAGACACAATAAAATCAGTAGAGTAGTTAAGAATACAATCATAAGAAAACAGTTTGAGGTATAAAAATGAATACTTACCCTTAAAAAGCAACCATGTTTCCCCCAATTACAGGGAAAGCTGAAATGGCGATTAACTTTCCAGTTTTGCCAATAAGTTTTTCAAATCAGCTTCATTTTTGAAGGCTAGACTAATTGTACCGGTGCCCTTTGATGAAGTTTTGATTTTAACCTTACGACCAAGCGATTCAGAGGCAGACTTGGCCAGATCATCATACAGCAAAGAAGAAATCCCTTTTCTCGGGACTGACGAACCGTTTTGAACCATACCATTGGCCAGAACTTCCTCAATCTGGCGTACAGTCCATCCTTCCAGTACTGCCTGCCGGCCAACAGCAAGACGCCGCTCCGGGTCGTCAACACCAAGTAGTACCTTGGCATGACCTACTGATAATTCTCCCTCTGAAAGCAATCTCTTCAACTCATCCTCTAGCTGTAAAAGCCTCATCAGGTTCGCAATGTGAGATCGGCTTTTTCCCATTCTCTTGGATACTTCCTGTTGGCTGAGATTAAAATCAGCAATGAGCGACTGGTAGCCAAGTGCTTCTTCAATTGGATTTAATTCCTCACGCTGTAAATTTTCAATCAGGGAGAGACTGGCGGACGATAAATCAGTGACTTCCAGCACTCTGGCAAGAATCATCGTTCTGCCAAGGTGCTGATGGGCTCGCAATCTGCGTTCGCCCGCGATCAATTCATAACCGGCTTCTGTAGTTCGAACCACAACTGGTTGAAGTAATCCCTCGGATTGAATGCTAGCTGCCAGTTCGCGAACTGCTTCCGGATCAATCACCTTTCGGGGCTGATGAGGATTAGGAAACACCTGTTCAATGGGCAACTCTTGCAACTGGTCAGAAGAGGTAGCGGAGATTTGGTTTATCTCTAATTCCTGAGGCTCACTATCTGACAAAGAAGTTGCAGATTCCTCTATGATTGGAGCCGATTCATGGGTTGATTCTTGTACGGGAAATGTTGCCTGCCCTCCCCCAGCTATCAAGCTTTCTAGCCCTCGGCCCAATCTGCGTGTTGGTGTATTCATAAGTTTACATTTTTATTTCTGAGGCACGAAAAGTTCACGTCCCACAAAAACTTTGGTTGGATCAGAAATTTGATTGGCATCAATAATCCAGGAAACTTTTGATTTATACTTCTGTGCAATGCTACTTACGGTCTCTCCCTTTTCCACAACATGAACAAAACCGTTTTTCGGATAATCGTTTGAAAAAGTTTGAGTTTGAGGAGTTGGATTAGTTGACTTTGAAACTTGGTCAAACCCACGGTTCATTTGCTCAATAATTTGCTGAAACTTTTGATTAAGTTCTTCCTGAGTACTCCCACGTGCTCGTTCACTTTGATTGAAAGCAAGCTCAAGTGCCTGTAAGCGGTTTTGTAATTCAAGAACAATTCTATCTTCCCGCTCATTATTCTTTTCCCGGTTTGCCTGCTCAACTGAAATTCGAAGCTGTGCATTTTCACGCCTAAGCATTTCCACTTCACTCCTCAAACCAGTCACCTCCCGGTTAACGAGTTCAATATCTTGCTTTAAGTTAGCCAGCAATATCTTGTTATCGACCTGAGAGAAACAAGTAAATGCAGGCAACATAAAAGCCAGTAACCAACTCCCAGCAAAGCTGGGCTTAGCAAATCCCATCATATACACCACTATTATTAAGTTATGGACTCAAACGAATGAATCAAGAAATCTTTTAAATAATCACTTTATTTAATCAACGAACTAGAGTGATTTTTTCAAGATTGGCTGGAAATGTAACATGAGTTGGTAGTGGATATCCTCGCAAAAAATCACTTACCGCCATCATTTTTCCTCCGGGTTTTTGCAACTCTAAGAGTTCAACTACTCCATCACCAGTACCAACAACCAGAGAATCTTTTTTTTCAGCACTCCGCACGCCAGGCTTCAGATTAAGCTTTTCTTTTGACAGACATAATTTACCGACTTTAAGGCAGGTGTCGTTGTGCAAAAACCAGGTTCCAGGCCAACCTGTAAACGCTCGAAAACGGCACTCAATTTCCTCGGCGGAGAGTGAAAAGTCGAGCTGCCCATCCCTTTTATTTAACTTACGGCAATAGCTTACCCGCTCTTCATCCTGGCTACTTTCCAAAAAAGATTTAGAAAACAAAGTCGGCATAGAGCGTAAAAGCAAAGGCACACATGCATGGGAAATTTTCTCCCTAAGGCTGATGCCTGTGTCAGTTGATAAAATCGATACCTTTTCAAAATCAACTACAGGACCGGCATCCATCTGAGGAATAATCCTCATTAAGGTAACCCCAGTCTCTTTTTCCCCCATCGCTAATGCTGTCTCAATCGGTGAAGCTCCTCGGTATTTCGGCAAAAGAGATGCATGAAGGTTGAAGCAACCAAGGGGTGATGCATACAAGATCTCTTCCTTTAAGATATGTCCGTAAGCCATTACTATGGAAATATCTGCCCCCAACTCGCTTAGCCAATCGATGATTTGGGAGCCTGGTTTTTCTGGGTCCATTATTGGAAGATGTTTCTCTTTTGCCCAATTTTTTATCGGATTTGATTGAAGTTTCCGCCCGCGACCAACGGGGCGGTCAGGCTGAGTAAGCACTCCACAGATTTCAAAATCTCCAGACAATTCCGTTAAGGCATCCAAGCATGGCAATGCAATTGAATCTGAACCAAAAAAGGCAATCTTTCGCTTTTTAGACATAAATTTTTAGGCATGTTATAGAGTATTATTTGAACTTGGTCAAAATTCCATCGCACCAAAAAAACCGCTCCTTGGTGGAGCGGTTTGGTATAGGGAAAAAGTAGGTTTTTCTTAAAGCGTAATGCTAGGCGGATTTTTTATCCTCTTGATAGCGGGCTTCTTTGCCAGCCAGAGAAAATTTCAAGGGACAACCAGCGAGTCCAAATTTTTTGTGGATCCCTTTTTCAAGATACCTACGATAGGGTTCATCTAATTTGTGCTCCCGATTGCAAAATAATTTGATACGAAACGGCCGTTTTTCCACCTGTACTGCATAAAAGATTTTAAACCTCTTACCCTTTACTTTGGCAGGCGGACGATGCTCAAACATATCACCAATTAATTTGTTAAGTGCCGATGTGGAAATCGATTTTTCCATTCTTGCATCGAGATCTCTTGCGACTTGCAAGAAATCTTGCATAGCATAACCAGATTGAGCGGAAACAAAGGATATCGGAGAGTCAGGTAAAAATACAAATTCTTTGCGGACAGAGTCCAGGTAAGCTTTTCGAAAGGCTTTCTCATCCTCATATCCTGGCAATGGATCTTTTCTGAATCCATCCAAGGCAAGATCCCACTTATTTACCAAAATTGCTAACGCCTTCCCCTCATCGAGCACATGACCAGCGAGCAATTTGTCCTGTTTTGTCACCCCTTCACGGGCATCAAGGACGAGAAAGACCACATCCACTTCTTCAATCGCATGCTTAGTACGAACGGCGGAAAAGTAATCGAGAGATGTATCCACCCTTTTCCTCCGCTTCAAGCCCGCTGTATCAAACAAGCGAAATCTCCATGGCTCATCGGATGAGTCAGTCTCATAATCTAAGTCGAGCTCTACCGTTTCGCGAGTGGTTCCAGGAACATCACTTACAATCAACCTTTTCATATCTAACAACCGGTTGCAAAGTGAAGATTTACCCACATTGGGACGCCCGATGAAGGCGATCTTAGTACGCAGGTCATCAAGAACACCAACGGGATGATTTGGACTTGGCAGTAACTCCTTAAATAAATCAATCAACTTATCGACCCCATTCCCATGCTCCGCAGAAACACCAACCTGACTTGAAAACCCAAGCCTTTTAAATTCCTCAAAAGAATAGTTATCTTCAGGGTCATCCATTTTATTAACCACAAGAACGGGTTGTTTTCCCATCTTGCGGAATTTTTGGGCAAGAGTTTGATCGAGAGGTAATGGACCTGTCCTACCATCCACCACAAATAAGAGCAGATCGGCAGCCTGAATGGCAAATTGTGCCTGATTCTCAGTCGCATCCTGAATCTCAGCTGGGGTCATCTCAGGAAGCATTCCAATACCACCGGTATCCATTAGAACATACCCCTCAGGACTGTCCGCAACCACGACATCACGAGTCACGCCCGGTCGGTCATGAACAATAGAAATTCTCTTGCCTGCAAGACGATTGAAAAGACGGCTTTTTCCAACATTTGGACGGCCAACAATGGCTATACTTGGATTCAACTTTAAAAACGGAAATAAAAATCAGCCTGCAGCGGGCAAAGAATGAGACTCCGCACGAACTTTATCGACAAAGCACTCCATACGGTCAGTAGCTTCCACTAACTTGGCGTATGAAGTGGAAAAACTTGCCCGCACATGTCCCCTACCATGCGGACCAAATGCAGTACCTGGAACCACCGCAACCTCAGATTCTCTCAAGAGACGGTGACAAAATTCCACCTCATCCAAACTAGTACTTTCAGAAACCTCGGGAAATGCATAAAATGAACCACGGGGAAGGTGGCACTTAAGCCCCATTTCATTAAACCGTCGAACTACAAAATCTCTGCGCTTAGCATACTGATCTCTCATCCGGGCGACATCATCCGCTCCGTTCCTTAAAGCTTCAA